>JBDIWM010000017.1:0-14778 GCA_039638595.1 Atribacterota bacterium | reverse complement strand
GGGGTGTGGCGTTCCAAATTGGTGACGGGCTGATTCTCGCGGTTTATGAAGACGAAAGTCAACCCCTGGTTGAGGTGAGCGATTTTGAGGTTGGTGAGACAGCGGTGCTGACCCAGTGGAATTGGAAAGAGTGGTTACGATGGCGGTTTTTCCCATGGGAAGAGTCTCTTAGGGCAATTTTTCTCATGACCGATGGTGTGGCTGATGATTGCCTCTATACGCCGCCTGAGGATACCCTGCAGCGCTTTGGACAGGATCTCGTGCGGGAACTCAAGGGGGTATTGGATGAGGAAGCCGCTGCTCGGAAGTTCCTCTACTGGCTCAGTGAGTATAAGGCTCCTTCGAGTTTTGACGACCGCACACTCCTTGCGCTCTACCGATGAAAGTCGAAACGCTTTCTCCTTTCCCGGATATTCCTAAACGGCTTGAGATTGAAGGTCCAGTGTTTGCCGGTGGAGAGGGAGAGGTGTATTTTAGTCGATGTGGTGAGTTTGTGGTGAAAATCTACCACGACCAGGTTCTCCCTCGGGATAAAGAGGACATGCTTCGCCGGGTCCTTTTTCTGGGTAAAAACCTGGGGGAAGGGAGTACGCTTCTTTGCTGGCCACTGGCACTGGTGCGGGAACTGGAGGGGAAAAGAAAAGTTGGTGTGGTGACCAAGAAGGTTCCCCGTCCTCCTTTTCGGGAACTGGCTGACTTTATTTTTAGCCCCAGAGAATTTAAGAAAGCTGTGGAGGGAAAAGCCAACTGGCTCCAGTACCTTCAGGTAGCCCATGCTATTGCCAGAACGGTAGCCATTCTCCATGGCAAAGGGTGTGCCCATGCAGACCTCCATTTTAAAAATTTTCTCGTTGATATCCGGACTGGTCGGTCGGTGCTCATTGACCTTGATGGTCTGGTGGTTCCTGGTTTTTTGCCACCCCAGGTTGCCGGCATGATGCCCTTTATGGCTCCTGAGATTCTCATCCAGCGTGTTTCGCCCAGCCAGAAAACGGATCGTCATAGCCTGGCGGTGCTCATTTTCCATACCCTCCTTTTCCGTAACCCCTTACAGCCGCTTATTTGTTACGACTCTGAAGACCAGGAACGAGACGAAAAGCTGGGTTGGGGCGAAAAAGCGCTTTTCAGCGAACATCCTTTTGATTTCCGCCATCGTCCTCGTTCGCTGGGGATACCGCTTTTCCAAAAAGGCGCTCTGAGTTATACCATCCTTACCCCACCACTGCAAGCTCTGGTTGAACGCAGCTTTATTGAAGGACTGTTTGACCCAGAAAAAAGGCCGCTTTCGCGTGAGTGGGAAAGGACCCTTTTTGACTCCTTTTTTTCGCTCTGGCGATGTTCTCGTTGTTCCCAGTATTTTTTTTACCCCTACTGGCGTCACTTCTCTTTGCGCCGTTGCCCATTCTGTGGGAAAACAATTGTGTCACCTTATCCCTTGGTGGGGATGGTGTATGAGCCAAAAAATGGCCAAGTCGCAGTGCAAAAGAAGCAGGTGGTTCTGGGACATGGTTTTCAGGTAGTGGGGAAAATGTTTGACGAACGGAGCAAAGAGGTTTTTGGGGAAATCCGTTTCCTGGATTCAAAGCGAGCCTATGTTTTCCGAAATTTTGTTCCTGGTGGGGTGATGGCGTTTATGCCTTCGTCTTTTGGTCAGCGCCTTGAAGAGGGGCAAGAAGTGGTTCTTTTCCCTGGCGTGGTTTTTGACTTTGGGGGATGGTATTTGGAGGTTCTGGAAGATGGACGTTCCTTTTCGTGACCGGGCGAGGATTTTGCTTGAGGTTACTTCGGAAGAACCCATCATCCTTGACGGTCCCTCCGAAGGTATTTTGCGTTCTTTCCCCCCATTTCTTGAGCTTGAAGACCACCTGGTGGACACCTGGATTTTCCGGATAAAAGGATTATCCCAGGACAAGATTCTCTTTGGTGCGGTGCGGTTTCGTCGTCATCGAGAGTCGCTTTCCATGGAAGTCGGTGTCAAGAAAAAGCCTTCTGCCTTTTCTGCCGCGGAACGGTCGGTTTTCTTTCCCGAAAACGTTTCGTCCCTTTCCTCATTTTCTGGGGAAGCTCTGCTGCACCCCGGTGAGTACGACTTTCCCCAGGGAGGGTATTGCTCCGGTACCATTCGCCTTTTCGGGGAAAAGGGTTCCACGATTTTTTCGGGAATGAAAGAAGTGATTCGGATTGAGAATGCTCAGGATGCCCACTTTTCTGGTTTAACCTTCCTCCACCGGGGAACCAGGAAAGCCAACGTTGTGGTGGTTCTCGGGGGAAAGGTTACGTTCGAATACTGCACCTTTTCGGGAGGTATCCAGGAGAAACTGACCTGGATGGGTAACGGTCTGGTGGTTGCCCGGGGGGCAGAGGTGGTTCTCCGCCACTGTGTTTTCCTGGACAATCAGGGTTCCGGAGTGGTTGTAGAAAAGGGAAGCCGCCTTACCGTGGAAGATTCGCTCTTTTGTCGTAATGGTAAAGAGGGTTTGAGCCTCCGGGAAAATTCTGCCACCTGGGTTTGCCGCTCGACGTTTCAGGAAAACGCCTGGGGGGCGTGTCTTCTACCAGGAAGTCAGGGAGAGTTCGACGCCAATCGCTTTGAGGCCAACCATCTGGGTGGTGTTCTGGTCTCTCGAAAAAGCAGTATCGCTTTCTGGGCGAATACCGTTTGCAAACATCCGGTTGGAGCAGTCTTGGCTCCAGACAGTGTCACCTTCTGGGAAGAAAACGTTTTTACCGAAAACCAGCGGAACGTCCTCGAAGAGAGATAGAAGGGCCAAAACGCTGATTCCTTTTCATGCTTGGGGTAAACCGCATCAGATTTGTTTGATTCCTGTAAGTGCATGCCAGAGGTCGAAAAAGAGTAAAAATCCTCCCTGAATGAGAATCGCAAGACCAAAGCCCCGGTTTACGTCGGTTCTCTGTAGGAAGAGCACAGCGCCCGCGATCAAGTATCCTATATCGAGCCAGGCGTTAAAGAGCAAAATCCTCCTTATATTTCCCTCTGGACCCCTTCCCCTTAAAGCAAGTAGGCCAATCGCACCATCCACCATGCCCCAAACCCCGTTCATGAAGAAGAAACTTCTCCAGAACTGGTGGGCGGTGACGAGAAAAAGACCAAAGAGCCCTGCTCCCATGGACCCCACAGCCCAAAGGAGGAGTTTTGTACCGATTTTTTCCGCTATTCCCGGCATTGGTTAAATTTAGGGATGGCCTGCCAGCCCTCCGGGCTTCCTCCCGGTACTTCCCGTCCATTGATGGACAGAAGGTAGAAGCCTGCTGCGTCTGTCCCTTCCACAACAAGGTAAACTCGTCCGGGTGAGATTCGGCGACGTAATTCCGGTCCTTTGAACGCCCGAAGTCCATGCCCTCGAAAAGGACGCCATGTCCCCTCTATCTTTTGTGCTCCCATTCCCTCAGGAAGGAAAGGTAGGCTATTGCCTTCAATATTTTCCCCTACCAGCCAGAGCTTCGGTCGAAAAGTTTCCCCACATCCTTCACCCACAAAAAGGGACACCTGCAAGAGGGATTCCGTGGTCATTTCCACCAGGAAAAAGTCTCTTTCTCCGCTTCTGAGCTGACCAAAAATCGCTTGGGACACTGAAGGGTCTGCAATTCGGTAAGCCCTTTCCATGGTCGAAGACCCCGGATTCCAGAACGGCTGGTGAGCAAACACCGGAAAAGCGAAATGCAGAGTTGCGGCGAAAACCATTAGCATGAGGAACGCTTTTACCATACTGTACCATCTCCTTCCTCAAGGAGAAAAAACCCGATTCCTACCGCAGATATTTCCCATTCGACCACCGTTTTTTGCGATGTTCCTTTACCCGAGGGAACCAGAAAAAAAGCCCTCTTGCCCTTCCGGCCTTATTCTGTTACAATTTCCCTTGAGCCGGTGTAGCTCAATGGCAGAGCAGCGGAATCGTAATCCGCAGGTTGTCCGTTCAAGTCGGATCGCCGGCTCCAGGGTTTTGGAAAGCTTCTTTCACAAGACTCTGCGGGAATTCCCCTATTTCTTCCTGATTCTACCGGTCCAGAATGGATTTTCTATAGGTAGAAAAAGTGGGGAGAATCGTTCACCTCAAGCACGAGAAAACTGTTAAGGCACTTCTTGAGCTCTTCCTCTTTGAGAAGAAAGCCGAAGGGAGAGTTTCGCGGACTGTCCGGGATTGTAGGAAACACTTCACAAGCTTTTTCCAGAAGTTTCCCTTTGCTTTGAACACAGAAGAAACGCTCTGGAAACCAGTCCTGGCCTACTTTGTTGAAAAGATGAAGCCGGCAACCTTTAACTTCCGTCGGGTGTATCTTAGATTTTCTTTGCTTTCTTTGTAAGAGAGGAAGTCATTGCGAAAAATCTTGTTGAGTGCCCCAGCAAGAGTGATGGAGACAGAGCTGGTATTGTAGAATACGTGTCTCCACCGTTTTGTAAGAAACCTGTAAGGTGAATAACCGTTACTTTCCTGTCCTAATTGGTTTTCCTCTTTGGATAAAGCGACTGTAGGTTTCTTCCCCTTGGGAGTGTAAATGAGAGTTAAGGGTTGACAAATTTTGTTTTCTTCTCTATTGTTTATGTTATAATATTATGTATGAAAATATTATAATAATATGAAAAGGTCTGCGAAAGCCATGAACTTGAAAGTGGAAAGCCGCTATGTGGCCGTTCAGGAGGCAATTAAGAATTACATCATTGAGAAAAAACTACGCCCGGGGGATCGTTTGCCTACTGAGCATGATCTGACCAAACAGCTGGGGGTAAGTCGGACGTCCTTGCGGGAGGCCTTGAAAGCTTTACAGGCGTTGGGGATTGTGGACATGAAGCCTGGGGGAGGAACGGTTGTACGGGAGCTTAACTTTGATGCCATTTTTAAGAACCTACTCTATAGCCTGCTTTTTGATAGTACTGAGCTTCTGGAAGTCCTGCGGGTTCGGGAAGCGCTGGAGTTTTATTTTCTTGAAGAGGTGATAAGGAAAATCGACGTAGAGGGACTGCAGACTCTTGAGGGTATTCTGGTGCGGATGGAAAAGAAAGCCAGGCAGGGGGAACTTTTTGAGGAGGAGGACGCTGCGTTTCATCGGGCGCTGTTTGCCCCGGTGGAAAATGGTCTTCTTTTGCGCTTGCTGGATATTTTCTGGGAGGCGTTGCATCGTTTACGGGAACCGATCGAAGTGGAGCGGGATCCCGTGGGTTCTTCAAGACGACACCGGAGAGTTTTTGAGGCAATCGTCAGGCGCGATGTGGAGGAGGCGAGGGCAAGACTTGGGGAGCATTTTATCAGTATCCGGGAACGGGTAGAAAAAGCGGTAAATCTGAAGGAAAGGAAGGGTAACGATGGCGTTCTGGGGAGTGATCGTACCGCTCATAACTCCGCTTAATCCTGATGAAACGGTGGATGTAGGAAGCTTGCGGGAATGCGTGCGTTGGGTGCTGCAAGCCGGGGTTCATGGGATCCTGGCGGGGGGTTCCATGGGGGAGTATCCAAGCCTTGAGGAAAAGGAAAAGGAAAAAGTTTTTGAAACAATTTGTGGAGAAGCCGCCGGTCGGGCAGTGGTTCTTTTGAACATCAGCGATACAGGGGAGAAACGGGTGTTGGAGAACCTCAGGCGAGTGAGGGATTTGTCCGCTGATGCTTATGTTCTGACGCCACCATATTATTTTGTGTATAACTCCCTGGAGCTTGAGAGCTTTTTCTTCCGGGTGGCCGATAGCACTAAGAAACCCCTTTTTGTCTATAACATTCCCGAGTTTGTTGGAAATGCGCTTTCGGGAGATGATGTCCTTGCTCTTTCCCGGCATCCTAACATTGTGGGACTCAAGGACAGTAGTGGTAATTTTGCTGAGCTTACTTCCTTGCTTCTGGAAAAACCGGACGCTTTTTATGTCTTTCAGGGATATACAGAGATGAGTTTTCCCAGTCTCATCATGGGATGTTGCGGCCTCATTTCCGGTCTTTCTAATGTGGTTCCAGAATGGTTCGTCAAGCTTTTTTCCCTGGTGAGGGAGGGGAAGTGGACGGAAGCAAAAGTCTTGCAACAGACCATCAACCGGGTAAACCGGGTTTTGGTCCGGCATGGTTTTCTTCCGGCGGTAAAGTATACGTTGAGCCTTCGACGGTTGTGTGCTTCTCAGGCGACTAGTCCTTTTGGGGAAGTATCGCCGGAAGGGAAAGAGGAAATCGCGGCGGTACTCCAGAAGTATGGGGTTATCTGAGAAGGGAGGTGGAGGAAGATCGGTTTTTTAGGCGGGATGGAACTTTTGGCAGGATAGGTGTAAAAAATGGGTAAAACGAATGGAGAGAGGAGGTCAGAAACTGTGAGGCGGGTGCTTTTACTTGGTTTTTTGAGCGTAGTTGTGGTGTTTCTCGTGGGCAGCGCCTTGGGCGCCCAGGAGAAGGTGACTCTGCGCTTTGTCTATTCCGGGACATCCGAGCCGGAAAAAGCCTGGTCGGCAGAATACAAGAAGGATCTTGAAGCGCGTCATCCCAATGTTAGCATCGAGTACATGTACATCCCTTGGGCGGAGCAGGAGAAAAAAATCGCTGTGATGACTCAGGCGGGGGACTATCCTGATCTCATCCAGGTACAGGATGTGACCACCCTTTCAGCGATGGGGGTGCTAGAGTCTCTTGATAGCTACATCGATAATCCCAACTCTCGGGTGAAGCGGACCGATTTCTATCCAGCAGCCTTCGAGTATTCTATCATCAACGGGACTCTCTATTCTGTGCCGGCCCATATGACAGTGTATGGGCTCATCGTGAATACGGAGATGCTTGCCAAAGCTGGATTCAGCAAGGACGACTTGAAAACATGGGATGATCTTTTACGGCTTGCTCAGGCTGTTACCAAAGATGAGATCTATGCCTACGGCTATGCTGCAGGTTTGCCCCGTTTTGCTTGGCGGGATGCCATGATTGCCGGTTACAGCAACGGAGTGATCATGGCTGACACGACCCCCGAGGGGAAAGAGCGGTATCTCGAGGTATTGAGCTGGTATGAGACGCTGCGTCCTTATATTCCTCCAGCTGCGGTAACTTGGTCGTACCCCGATATGTTCCGAGCGTTCTGTCAGGAGCAGGTGACCATGATTGCTGCCGGTTCCTTCTTTACTGCTAACGTGTACTCCATTGACCCTGGTATCGTCCCTAAATCTCGGGCAATCGTCTATCCTAAGGGGCCATCGATGGAGCGCTCCAGCGCTATGGTGGCTAACGCCGGTTGGGCGGTGTTTTCCGGTAGCAGGAACAAGGAAGCAGCTTGGTTTGTGATCGAAGATTTGTCTCAGAGAGAGATTCTCTCCAAGGAAGCGGCAGTAGTAGGGCTTCCGGCGCGAAGCGACATCACTCTCGACGCCTTTGCTGAGCTGGCGGGAGTGTATTACCCGGATATCAAAGAGGCTAACAAGCAGATCATCGAGGACTGGCTCTCGATTGCGCGGGATTTCGGCAAACCTCAGGCCAAGATTCTCCGCCAGGGAGAGATGGAGGTGAAATTCCAGGAAAAAATGTACGCCCTTTTGACCGGAGCTTTGGATGTTGCGTCTTTCTATGAACAAATCGTGGCCGATATCGAAGAGATTCGAAGAAAGTAACCTTCTGACTTTACTCTGGGATGGGTCCGGACCCATCCCAGGAAAGGAGTATGCAGGTTGAAGCTTTCATCGGCAAAAGTGGCATATCTTTTTCTTCTGCCCACCCTGGTGTACCTCGTGGGGTTTCAGACCTACCCGCTTCTTGAGAATATCCGGCTGGGCTTTACCGATCTCTCCCTTATCGGAAGAAAGGAAGTCGCCTATGTGGGTCTTGAAAACTATTGGTACTTCCTGATGGTGGATCGTTCCTTCTGGCCCGTCGTCTGGAACACCCTCCTTTGGGTTTTTGGTTCGGTACTTTTCCAATTTGCTCTGGGGATTCCGTCGGCGCTGGTTTTGAATGCCCGAATCCGCGCTCGGGGTCTGTGGCGTGGCTTGGTTCTTGTTCCCTGGGTGATGCCCGTGGTGGTGGTGAGCATCGTCTGGAAGTGGATTTTCGACGGACAATGGGGTATTCTTAATTTTGTCATGCGAGAACTTCAAGTGATCTCGCGGAACATCATTTGGCTGGGTAATCCCCAGAAAGTATGGCTAGTCTTGCTTTTGGCCAGCGCCTGGAAGGGGTTCCCCTATATTGTCCTCATGATGCTCGCTGGTCTTCAGGGGATTGATAAAGAAGTGTACGAGGCGGCCCGAGTGGATGGGGCGGTGGGGTTTCGATTCTTTCGCTCAATCACCTTGCCCCTTCTCCAACCCACCATTTTTGTAAGCGGTCTTGTGGCCATCGTCACCACCTGGACGAAGTTTGAACTTATCTGGGCGCTCACCGAGGGGGGGCCGGGCAATGCCACGAGTACCCTGGCCGTCTATATCTATCGTAACTCCTTCATGTTCTACGATATGGGGAAGGGATCCGCACTGGCGGTCATGTCCACGGTGATCGTGCTTTTTATTTCTCTTTTCTATGTCCGGGCTGTCCGTCAGAGCAATGTTTAGGAGGTGAGAGAATGCGCCGGTTTCGTTCCATGGGATTGCCCTATGTGGCGCTGGCCTTGATCATGGTTTTTACCCTGTTCCCCTTTTTCTGGCTGGTTTTCAACAGTTTTAAACCCTCTCGGGAGATTTTTACTGCTCGTCCGACCCTGCGTATCCAGAACCCCACCTTGGAAAACTACCAATGGGCCTTGGGTCCCAAAGGGGCGAACCTGGGACGCTACCTGGTAAACAGCATCGTGGCTGCGGCCTTGGCGGCGTTGATGACCGTTGCCTTTGCCACCACCGGAGGGTACGCTCTAGGGCGATTCTTCTTTCCGGGTCGAGAAAGTATCGCCATCTTTTTGATCCTTTCCCAGATGTTCCAGGGGCCGCTCATCATGGTGCCCTGGTATAAAATGGCCTCCAGTTTGGGAATCATCAATACCCGTCTGGTGCTCGTTCTCATCTACGGTACAGCTACCATTCCCACTTGTGCATGGCTCATGAGCGGTTTTTACAGCGCCGTTCCCAAAGATTTGGAGGAGGCGGCCATGATCGATGGCTGTTCCCCGTTTATGGCCTTCTTTAGGGTTATTCTGCCGCTTGTGCTCCCGGGTATTGTGGCCACCGGCCTCTATTCCTTTATCATTTCCTGGAACGACTACCAATACGCTCTCATCTTGACCACTTCCGATTTTGCCAAGACCGTCCAGGTAGGCCTGGCTGAACTCATGGGGTTTTTCGGAAAGACGAGCTGGGGAGGCATTATGGCCAGTGGTGTTTTGAGCTCTTTGCCGGTGGTGATTCTCTTTGTAGTCGTCCAACGGTATCTTGTGGAAGGGTTAACCAGTGGGGCGGTGAAAAGCTGATGGAAGAAAAGGCACTTTTGATGGCTCTGGCGAAGGTAGAACTAAATTGTTCTCGTTGGACCGATGGGTTTCCTCATGTGAGTGTACACGGCCGCTACCCAGTGCTTTCTAACCAAGAGTGGACTGCAGGATTCTGGACGGGAATTTTGTGGCTTTCCTTTCTGGTTTCCGGAGAACGTCGGTTCGTGGAGGTGGTGCAGGGGCTCCTTCCTTCCTTTGCGGAGCGTTTATTCCAAGGCATCCACACCGACACCCACGATCTAGGATTTCTATACCTCCTTTCCTGTGTGCCTGATGGGGAACTTTTAGGGAGGGGGATTTATCGGGAGGTGGCTTTGCAGGCGGCGGAGGTGCTTTCCCAACGCTTTCACCGCCAGGGAAAGTATATCCAGGCTTTTGGGAAAGTTCCGCCGGAAAAGGAAGCCCTTACCATTATCGATTCACTGATGAACCTTCCTCTCCTTTACTGGGCAGCCGGGAGTGCGGAGAAGGGGAAGTACGTCCATATTGCTGCCGAGCATGCCAAAACTCTCGCTGCAGTTCTCGTGCGAGAAGATGGCTCCACCTATCAGGCCTGTCGCTTTCGTTACCCTGAGGGAGAGTTGTTATGGAGGGGGACCATGCAAGGGTATAAGGATTGGTCTTGCTGGAGCCGGGGTCAGGCTTGGGCTATTTATGGGTTCACCCTGAGCTACCGGTATACCGGTGAAGCGGTTTTTCTTGAGAAGGCCCTGAGGGCGAGCCAGTATTTTCTCGAGCATCTTCCCCCGGATCGGGTGGCCTGCTGGGACTTGCTTTTTCGAGATGACCCAGAACCCCGGGATTCTTCAGCGGCGGCGATTGCAGCAAGTGGCTTGTTGGAGCTTGCTTTGGTGCTAGAAAAAGAAAGGCAAGAGGATGCTTCCCTTTTCCGAAAAGAGGCGGAACTCATCCTGAGAGCACTTATCGAGCGGTATGCTTCGTTTGAAGACGACTGTGATGGGCTTTTGCGTCATGCCACGTATCATCTTCCCAAGGGATGGGGTATTGACGAATGTTGTATCTGGGGAGACTACTTTTATTTGGAAAGCCTCTTGAAAGTAACGGGAAAGTATCCCTCTTTATGGTACTACCTTCGATGATGGATTGGTATAATTTTGGGAAAGGAGGGATGATAATGTTCCAAAAGGTGGGTATTGTGGTGCTTTTGTGGTTCTTTCTTTTTTCTCCTGTCCTGGCTCAGAGTTTTGATGGCGAAGCGTCGCTCTCTTTTTTGCCCTTTACTGAGGAAGCCGAGTCGATTCTGGAATCCGACCAGGGTGCGGCCGGTGGTATTACCTTTTACTACCTTCCCCTAAAGCGCCTGGTGGTGGGGTATCGGGTGAACATCGTGGAGCCACCAGCGAATTCGGTTTCTCCGGCATACTGGACTCGGGATTCCCGCTACCAGTACCCGGTCTACTTTGCTGATTACCAGGCGCAGTATGTTCCAGATTCCAGGAATATCCAGTACGTTCAGGTCAGTCCCCAGAGTTTGACGCTCAAAGGGCTTCTCCCAGGAAAGTCCTACCATGTTGTAGTAACACCTCTTTGTATCTGGCCTAAATCTCCCCAAAATCTTGATGAAAGGGCAAAACCGTTCTGGTACTGCTGGCTTCCGGCAAAAACCTTTGGTTGGGTTTACCAGGATGGGTCAGATTGGGGTCTGGTGATGGCTTCTGGTCCGGGAGGAGAGAAAAAGCGTGGCTACTTTGAGGTAAACCAGGTGGTTTTTGAAGGGACGGTGCAAGCTAAGAAACCCTCTTCTCCAGGTGGAAAGTACGAACCGATGTAGGTTTTTTGAGAGAAAAGTGAATTTACAGATTGGTAAGAAATACCCTGATGCCCACCAGCCACAGGGCTACTCCACCGATGATTTCGGGTTTGGTGATGATACTCCTGCGGAGACGATGTCCGAGGGAGATACCAAGATAGGTCATGGTGCTGGCGGTAAGACCGATGATAAAGGCGGGAAAAAAGATTTTTCGGGCAAAAAGAGCAAAAGAAAAGCCCACGGCTAAAGCGTCGAGGCTGGTGGCAAGGGAGGCGAGAATAAGGGGTAGTCCTCGACTGAGATTGGGAAAATCAGCATCGTTGTCACGGGTGAACGATTCCCAGATCATTTTAGTGCCCAGAAAACCCAGAATAGCTAAGATAAGCCAGTGGTCGAAGGAGTCCACTACGGCACTGACCCGGATTCCGGCAAAAAACCCCAAAAGTGGCATGAAGAACTGGAAAAGACCAAAAGAAAAGGCAAGGCGCAGACGTTCCCCAAGGAGGCAGACCTTGCGACACATGCCAAAGGCCACGGCTACGGAGAAGGCGTCAAGTGCAAGGCTTACGGCAATAACTCCAATTTCCAATCCGCCCATGGTTCTTTCCCTTTCAATAGTGTTCTCATTATACGCTGCATCCTGAATTTGTGAAGTGGTCCCCACCAAAAAATCAAAGACGCACTGGAAAGACTCCTTTGGGGATCTCGATTTTCACCGTAAAGAGGGGGTCGACAAGTTGTGAGACCCGAAAATGAGAGCTAACGCTCATGAGGAAATAGAGTTTTTCGGCTTTCCATCCGGTAACCTTTTGCAGGAATTCCAGGCACTCTTTTGCCCCTTCTTGGAAAGCGTCTTCGAGACTTGGAGCGCTGTAGAGAAAGAAGAAACGTTCTGGTGCTTCCACGAGGGGTGTGTTGAGGCCAAAACGGTTTTCGATGACGTCCAGCCGAACCAGCACCCGTGCTGCCACCTCCACACCGGCACCACAGATTTCGCCATCTCCCATGAGGGCATGCACATCTCCCAGAGCAAAGAGCGCTCCGTCCTGGTAAATGGGTAGATACAGTATATTCCCCGGATGAATTTCCCGGGTGTCGAGATTTCCTCCGTGGCGACCAGGGGCTCTAGTGGAAATAGAACCCTTTTCTGGGGCGACTCCGATGACACCGATCATGGGGTCGATGGGAAGCGAAATCCCGTCAACGTGGCAAAAACCGGCTTTGATGGGTACCATCTGGAAAAAGTAACGGCGAAATGTGGAACGGAGGATGCCAATCCCAGGATGTGTGGAAATAATTCCTGGTGAAGAACAGGCGATATCCAAGATTGCTACTCGAAGGAGCTGTCCTTTTCGAGTTCCTTTGACCACGACTGGTCCAGTTGCAGGGTTGGTTCTTGTGAGATCAAGGTGGGAGAGATCATCCTGTTCACTTTTAATTTGTCCTCCGAAGCAATCAAGAGTTTCAAAAATGCATTCCTCACCCGGATAGCACTCAGCGATTGCAGGACTATCCGCTGAGAATTCATAAATGGAGTTTTGGGATAGAATGTGCACAGGAATACCTCCTTTCAGGAGTAGTGTATGCCATTTTGGTCCAGGATGAAAGAGTTGTCTATGGATTGGCACGTGGGTTTTATTGAGCCGGATTGGTCCTTTCCAGAAGGCAGGATGGGGTAAAAAATGACCCGCAAACTTGACTTGATGCGATGGTGGGTACCATTCTTTATAGAGTTGGAAAAATATTTTCTTTCTTTTCCTTGTTACTATGGACATATGTCCGTAATATATAGGGGAGGTGAGATGAATTGGTTCGACCTTGCTGTCCAAGAAGGGTGAATTGGTTTCCAGTTTGCCTTTATTTTCAGCCCGCCGAACCATTTCTTCCCCAGGGAGAGTTGACGCTTACTCTGGATGAACTGGGAGCGTTGCGCTTAGCAGATTTTGAGGGTTTGTACCAGGAAGACGCAGCGAAGCAGATAGGGGTTTCTCGTTCTACTTTTGCCCGAATATTGGGTGCAGCGCGGCGCAAAGTCGTGGAGGCGCTCATTATGGGGAAAATCGTCCGTATTCAAGGAGGGATGGTAGCCCACGAGGCGGAAAAAGTTTTGAACAATCGATGAAAGGAGAGAGAAACCGTGTTTTGGGAAATCATGGTCGGGGGATTACTGGCCCTCAAGGATTACGTGGCTACACATGTTTTGACCTGTCTTGTGCCGGCGTTTTTGTTAGCAGGCGGAATCGTTGCCTTCGTAAACCGGGAAGTGGTGCTGGACTACCTGGGAGAAAAGGCGGGGAAATTGAAGTCCTTTACTCTGGCCAGCGCTTCCAGCTTCTTTCTGGCGGCCTGTTCCTGTACGGTAATTCCGGTGAGTAGTGGTCTCTACTACGGTGGGGCTGGGATTGGAGCGGCGTTCATCATCCTCTGGGTGGCGCCAGCGGCTAATATTCTGGCGCTTTCCTACACCGGAAGCCTTCTTGGAGGAAACATGGTGGCTGCTCGGGTGGCAGCAGCCCTCCTTATGGCTTTTGTAGTGGGTGGGGTCATGAACTTTGCGTTCCGGAATGAAAGACGAGAAGGATTCGCTACAGGTCAGCAGAGAGAATCGAAAAAAGTCATTGACCGAGGAGAACTTCTCTTGCTCTTTTTGGTTCTCCTATCGTTACTTTTACCCAACTACCTTGTCCGAAGTGGAGCATACATCTATAAAGTTTTGGTCTGGGGTGCGATGACGGTTGTTGTTGCCCTGTATGCTTGGAAAACCGTTGCTTCGGAACGCATTCGGGAGTGGATCAGGGAAACCTTCTTTTTTGTGCGGATGATTTTTCCTTTACTTTTAGGAGGCGTCTTTGTGGTAGGAGTCATCGGGAAAATCCTTCCGGAGCGATGGATTGAGACCTGGTTGGGTGGTAATGGCGTGTTGGCTTCTTTCTTGGCTACCATTATTGGATCAATCAGTTATTTTGCTACCATGACGGAGGCTCCCTTTGTTAAGGAATTGATGCGTTTGGGGATGGGGAAAGGTCCAGCGCTGGCCCTTCTTTTGACCGGTCCGGGTTTGAGTTTGCCGAATTGGCTCGCTATTGGTCGAGTGTTTGGCTTTAAAAAGGCACTGATTTACGTTCCCACCATTATGGTTTTAGGAACATTTGTAGGATGGTTCTTTGGAAATTTCATTTTGGGGAGGTAAGAGCGATGGAAATTCAGGTGGTTGGAGCGGGTTGTCCAAAATGTCGGATGGTTGAAGCCAATGTGAAGAAGGCTTGTGAAGAATTGAATCTTGAAGCCGAGGTCTCTCATGTTTATGACATGAGGGAGTTTCTCAAGCTTGGAGTGCGAATCACCCCAGCGGTGCTCGTCGATGGAAAGGTCGTGGTGGCGGGAAAAGTTCCCACGGTGGAGGAGTTGAAAAATCTTCTTCGGGGATGACGGCGTGGCGTGTTACTGGAAAAAATCGAATAGGTGGTGAAGAGTGCTTCCTTTTAATGAGAAATAAAAAAAATTTTTTAAAATTTCCTTAATACCCCCTTGACAATTTTTTCTCCTTCTTGTATTCTATACTTACCACGGGTTCTGGGAAACTGGAATTCGGAGAGTGAAACGAAGAAGAGAGGTATCTTGAA
>JBDIWM010000016.1:12627-40526 GCA_039638595.1 Atribacterota bacterium | reverse complement strand
CGATTGCTATCGTTCCGATACCCGCTCCCACATCCCACAACGTTAAATCCTCCCGCAGGCGCAGTTTAGATAACACCACCACCCGGATTTCCTCTTTGGTCATGGGAACATGGTCACGTCGAAATAAGCGGTCGGGGATACCGAAAAAGAATGGGTACACCGCTGAATCACCACCAGGTTCAATCCAAATTTGTCTTCACTCCGTGCCAGCTCTTCGACCGAAAAGCGCTGAACGGATTCGTCCTCGTAAGAAAGATGTTCTCCCACGTACATCACACAACCATTGATACCAGCCTCTAAAAGCATTCGAGCAATGACCACAGGGGTATGGTGTGCATCGGTGAAAACCACAACAGTTTGATGGTGTTGTACGAGGGAAATGATCTCTTCTCTTCGCCCATGGAGACTCACCACCGCAACATCTTTAAGAGGGATTTGTAACCGGGCCAACATATACTGAAAACTGCTGATTCCTGGGATGATTTCCACTTCTCTGGGCGGCACAAGACTGAGCACCCAGTCCATTACTCCAAAAAGCAATGGGTCGCCACTGGCGAGCACCACCACTTTCTGAAAACCCTGCAACACTCGTTCAAGGTCCGATTTCCCCTGCAAGGGAATTCTTTCTCCTTTTGCCATGGGAAACAGAGCCAGAAGACGCCTCCCCCCTACGAGGACTTCGGCTTCCTCGATGCGCTGGCGAGCCAAAGGAGTGAGGTATAACGGATTTCCCGGACCAACACCCACCACGCTCACCATCGTTATCCCTCTGCTTTCCCCAAAAACCCTCGCTGCAGGGAAAAAACCTCTATCACCACTTGAATTTTCCCCTCAGTATACTCCACAATCCTCTTTCGAACCCTCTCGGCAACAAAGTGCCCAAATCCCATAAGCGAAACGCCCTCCTCCTCCAAAACCTGGAGTACTTCTCCCGTAAGGGAAGCAGCAAAAATACGCGCTATGGCCTTTTGAGACACACCAAAAAAAGCTGCAAAAGAAGCCAAAATCTCTATTCGGGCATCAGCTACGCGAGAATCAAGCAGAAAAATCCCTCCTGCCACTTTCACCATCTTTCCCAACTCTCCGATAAGGTACACCCTCCCAAAACCAAAAGAAACGACCTGCTCCAAAGCAAAACCTAGAAAATTCCCACACGAAACGATGAACTCATCAGAAAATCCCTTTTTCCTCGCATACTCCCGACCGTAATTCCCAAAAACGAGAATCACCTCTTGCACTCCCTGATGGGCAATAACTGAAAGTTCTGCCCGAATCGTTCCCAAAAATCCTTCTACCGAACGCGGTATCACGATACCGGTGGTCCCTAAAATCGAAAGCCCCCCTACAATCCCCAAACGGGGATTAAAGGTTTTTAAAGCCACTTTCTCCCCCTCTGGAATGCTCACCACAAGCTTCACTCCACCTCCTTGACCCAACACGCTCTGAACCTCTCTTCGAATCATCCTCTCTGGAACGGGATTAATTGCCGGAAATCCTGGAAGAACGGGAAGACCAGGTTTGGTGACCCGACCTACACCTTTTCCACCCAAAATGGTTACGTGCTCTTTTTGTTTTTGGGCCGAAACCACAATAAGAAGGCCGTTAGTGACATCGGGATCATCCCCACCGTCTTTACGAATCGCTGTCCAGGCTATATCCCCTTCTCTCCGTTGCCACGTCACCGGTAGAGCCAAAAGGTCTCCATGAGGAAGAGTAATAGTAATCACCTGACTCTCGATACCCTGTAAAAGCAAAACACTCCCTTTGGCAGCGGCTGCGGCGCAGGACCCAGTGGTATACCCCAAACGACCCCTATCCCCTACCATGTTTTCCCTCCAAGACTAAATGGCACAGAGCATGAAAAATCGCTACCGCAACCGGTGTTCCCCCTTTCGGACCCATGGTGGTGATGGAGGGAAGGGAGGTATCCCGAAGAGCCTTTTTGGCTTCTTCCGCACCCACTAAACCCACTGGTACCCCAATAACCAGGGGCGAAGAGAACACCCCTTCCTGAAAAAGCTCCACCAAGGTAAAAAGAGCGGTCGGTGCATTCCCAATAAGGACAACCGCCTCTTTAACCCGCAAAGCCACATACCGCATGGCAGCCATGGCTCGAGTAATTCCCTTTTTCTGGGCTAACTGTTCTACCCCTTCTTCTTCAAGGATACATCGGACTTCTCCACCCATGGCTTCCAAAAGTCCCCGGTTAATGCCTGCTTTGGCCATCCGGGTGTCAGTGATCACCAAGAAACCCTTATTAAGAGCTGCAAGACCACTTTCTACAGCATCAGGGGAGAAATAAAGATTTTCAGCATATGAAAAATCAGCTGTAGCATGGATCACCCGTTCTACGATCACCCGTTCCACAGGAGAAAATTTTTTTTCTGCAATCCTTGCCCGAATAATACGGAAGCTCTCCTCTTGGATGGTTTCAGGATCCCGAAGGTAATCTTTCACTGTATTTCCTTCCTCTCTCCCTGAATTCGATCAAGAAGAATCGCAACCAGGCGCGGATCATAACCCAAAGGTTCGGTAAGAAAAAACCGCACATCGGGGTACTGACGTAACATGGTTTGCAGAATCGCAGGAATATCCTCAACCACATGGGTTCCAGAAGAAAGAAAAGCCGGCACCACGGTAACCTTTCGAATCCCCTCTTGCCACAACGACGCGATGACCTCTTCAAGACCAGGGTGCTGAAATTGAAGGTACGCCAGTCGCACCGGATATGGCAATTGTGAAGCTACCTCTTGGCATATTTGTTCCATGACCCCCTGAGAACCCTCCCGACGACTTCCATGCACCACAATGACCACAGCCTCCATCACGACATCCCTCTTGATGCAAATGTCCGACACGCCTGGGCAAAACGTTGAGCAACATGGGAAAAGGCAAAAAAATCGATGTGGAGATACGTGGCTAAAACATTTTTTTTCATAAAACCACACTGCCAACTCTGTCCACCCTGCGGTTTCTCTATCCGATAGGTTGTACGCTCACCATCATCCACGGTCCGGGAATAGTGAAATTCGTGCCCCCGAAAGCGCATCCCTTTCGAAGCAAGTAAGTTGTCCCTAAGAGTCAAAGCCTGGGCATAACCGAAACGTTGCAACCGAGAGGTCATCTCCACGTGCAGGTTTAAAACGCCCACCATGGGAAAGACTTTGCCATGTACCCACAAGGTTTGCGAAAGATACATCAAACCACCACACTCGGCATAAATCGGCATTCCTCGGATTGCCAATTGCCAAATGGCTTCCTTCAGACGCCGGTTCGCACACAGCTGAGAAACAAAAACCTCCAGAAAACCGCCTCCTAAATAGAGTCCTGAAACCCCTTCCGGGAGATGCTCATCATTCAGAGGACTGAATGGCACAAGTTCAACTCCCGCTTCATTCAGGCTTTCAAGACTACTCTGATAGTAGAAGTGGAATGCATCATCGTACGCATATCCCACTCGGACAATCTTTGGATTTCCCTGTTTTTGAAAAGGAATGGTCCGAACTTCCCCCACCATCTGCCAAAGACTCTCTTTATCAGCATTTCGCGAAAAAACCTCAACAATCCGTTCAACTCTCTCCCTCATTCCGGCTTCTCTTACGGGTACAAGACCAAGATGGCGTTCGGAAAGGATTAACTCTGGATCATCAGGTAAGAAGCCCACCACCGAAAGTCCTGTATCCCGCTCAACGCTTTGTCGTAACCTCTGAAGATGATTATCGTTCCGTACCCGATTCAGAAAAACACCCCGAATCGTGACACCCGGGTCAAAATCTCGAAAACCTCGAACCAGGGCCGCAACACTCCCGGACATTCCCCGAGCGTCAACCACCAAAACCACCGGTAACGAGAGAATCTTCGCTATCTGAGCACTGCTTCCCAGATTCTCTGCTCCCAGACCATCAAAAAGACCCATCACACCTTCCACCACCGCAACCTCTCCACTATTCGCTCGTGAACGGAAGAGGTCTTCCAACCTTTCTTGTCCTAAAAGGAAAAGATCAAGGTTATACCCTTTCCTCCTACAGACCAACTGATGATATCCCGGATCGATGTAATCAGGACCCACCTTGAAGGGAATAACGTTATGGAATTTACTCAAAAAACCCATGAGCCCGATACTCACCGTGGTTTTCCCCACTCCACTGTGGGTTCCAGCCAAAAGAATACCCTGGGTCATCCTACTTCACCCTTTTTTCGCAATCGAGCAAGGAGCGTCTCCACCCGACGGGGAAGAACACCATCTAAGCATCCCTGTTCTTGAAGAGCTGTTGCAACCTCAAAAAGGAGAGGACGCCGCCAGGAATCCCGTTCAAGGAAAGGCTTGGCAGAAAAAACCTCTTCCGGAAAACCTTCCACGAGAACCATTCCCTTCTCGAGAACCACCACCCAGTCAGCGAGGGTATAGGCAAAATCAACATCGTGGGTAGCAAGGAGTATCTCTTTTCCATTGTGATACAGTCCCTCAATGATTTCCAAAAGGTCCCTTTTCCCTCTCTCGTCCAGATATGCAGTCGGTTCATCAAAGAGAATCACCTCAGCATCCATGGCTAATACATCGGCAATCGCCACCCGTCTTTTCTCTCCATAACTTAAGAAATGAATGGGGCGATCTCGTAATGATTCGATACCCATCAGTGCCAAAGCCTTTTCTACCCGCTTTCGGACTTCTTCTTGGGTCAGCGAAAGATTCATCGGACCAAAGGAAACTTCTTGCAAGACTGTTCCCGCAAAAAGCTGCGTATCAGGATCCTGAAAAACAATCCCTACCTTCCGGCGCAATTCCCGTAAGGAAGAACGGGTGTAGGAAATCGGTTCCCCCCGAAACAGGATTGTTCCTCTTTGAGGTTGTATGATTCCAACGAGGTGCAAAAAAAGAGTCGACTTACCCGAACCATTGGCACCCAAAAAAACCACTTTTTTTCGAGGAGGAACCCGAAGGGAGAGGTCGTGAAGAGCCATTATTCCCGTAGGGTAAGAAAAACATACTCCCTGCGCCTCGAAAAGCCACATCATCACCACCACCGTCCCCCTAAAAAAATCAGAAATACACCACCCATTCCCACGCTCAAAAGAAGAAACACCCTTGGAACACAAAGAGGTCGAAATGGTGGTGGAAGCACTGCGAGTTCCCCTTCAAACCCCCGAGCTTCCAGTGTAAAACGAAACTGCTCCATAGTACGAAAGGTATAGATAAACAGTCCTCCCACCAGGAGTGCCAGTGTCCGTAAACCTTGCCGATAGGATCGATAGCCCAACCGAGCCTGTTGAGCAAGGTAAATCTTTTCGGCCCTCCCAGAGAATAGGAAAAGGTACCGGTAAGTAAGAAGGGCAATATCGTTGACGATTTTGAGGGAGCGGAAACTCCGGAGGAACCCCAGCAAATCCGGAATAGGGGTGGTGGAAGCAAACAGTAAAAAAGAACACCAAATAAGAAAGGAACGTAGAGCGAGCCGGACTCCCATGTCCATACCCCCTCGGGAAGAGAACATCACCACCAAAACACCTGGTAGGATGAAAAAAAGTGGTATGAGCAGAAGTTTCCCCAAAAGTCGCCAGGAAACCCCACTCCAGAAAAAAAGCGAGAAAACCACCAAGGTAAGACTAAGGTGAATCCAAGGAAAAGGAAGAAACCCCCATAAAGAAAACAAAAGAAAGAGCAACAGTTTCTCCCCTGGATGGATGAAACGCCAAGAACTCTGGTATGCCAGACGGTCAATGAGCACTTTTACCCCTCTTGAGCCGCCACAAGCTATAGCCACCCAGTCCTATACCAATCAAAATTTGGAGGACAAACAGGGCTTTCTCTCCTCTTTCGCTGGGTTCAAAAAAATTTTGAACCCAGGGGCGGTACTCTGGGTTGAGTTCCCCAACAGCCGAAGAAGCCCGATCATCGGCTCCTTCTAAACCAAAATCAACAACGATGGAAATCACAAAAAGCATCACCAGAACTACAAAGAGCGTCAAACCAAGCACCATTCCATTTCGCTTAGCGAACATGACTTATACCCTCCCTCGAAAAATCCAGAGCAGCTTCTCCTGCATAGTTCTGCAAAAAAGAAATAACCAGAACCGCTAAAATCCCCTCTCCAACCGCCAGAGGCACCTGGGTAATGGCAAAAATGGCAAAAAATCTCTCGGCCGAAGCGAAAACACCACCCTGTGCTGCAGGAAAAGCCAGGGCCAGTTGAAACGAAGTCACCACATAGGTGATAAGATCAGCCAGAGCGGCTGCCAGAAACATAGAAATCTGAAATGATACGTTCCACCTCTTCGTCCAACGATATACACCGTAAGCAAAGAAAGATCCAACAACGGCCATTGAGAAAGCATTCGCCCCTAAAGTGGTGAGTCCTCCATGAGCTAAAAGCAGAGCCTGAAACAAAAGCGCGACTGACCCAACCACAACCATCGGAAAAGGTCCAAAAAGTACCGCACCCAAACCAACGCCGGTGGGATGGGAAGAACTCCCAGTTACCGAGGGTAATTTCAAGGCCGAGAGTACAAAAACAAAAGCACCGGCAAAACCAAGGAAGACCTTTCGGGAGGGATCCGGAAGCACCCGTTTTTTAATGGCGATAATCCCCAGAACCAAAAAGGGAATGTAAAGAGCATACCAGAAAAGGCACCACCCTAAAGGAAGGAAACCTTCCATGATGTGCATGGCAAAAGCCGGACGCGGAAGGAACGCCAGGTGGAACAAAAAGAGCAAAACGAAAAGAGGAACAGATTTTTTGAGAGACATACCTACACCTCCTCATCGCTCGTAAGTCAGTGTATCCCGATACAGGTAGGTCTCCTGGCTTGAAGGTTCAAACCTACTTGACTCGCCTTCCCGGCAAAACGCCAGTGGCACGGTGAGTCTTTCGTCCCTTCTCACAGTGGCGGGACCGCACCGGATTTGCACCGGTTTCCCTTACACCTGCATCAAAGTTCTTATACTATTTGAAAAAGTCTTTGTCAAGACAAGAGAATAAAAAATTTTCTCAGATTGCCTTGCCACATATTTATTGATACTATATAATTATAAAAGATTATCAAATTAGTATACTTAAAAATACGGAGGAATGAAGTGAAGGTTTCGACTCGATTGCGCTATGGTTTGCGATTACTGCTTGATTTAGCACTTCATGCGGAGAACGAACCCATACCTCTTAAAGATGTTGCGGAGCGGCAACAGGTCTCCCTCCATTACCTGCGCCAACTCACTTTACCCCTTGAGGCTTCAGGTTTAATTCGCAGTATGCGGGGTAACAGAGGAGGATATGTGCTTGGTCGTTCACCAGATAAAATTTCACTTCTCGAAGTGGCCCAGGTTTTGGAAGGACCACTCTACCTCACCGAGTGTGTGAACGACGCCTCCTGCTGCAGTCAATTTCCCATATGTCGGACAAGAAGAGTCTGGGTAGAGCTCTCTTCGGCCATAAAAAAAATCCTTGCGCAGAAGAGTCTCCAAGACCTTACAGAAGAAAGAGGTGAGAACCTTGATTTACCTCGATTATAATGCCACCTCCCCCTGCGATCCCCAGGTGTTGGAAGCAATGCTCCCCTTTTTCAGGGAAAAATTCGGTAATCCCTCTTCGCTTCACACCATGGGGCGGGAGGCAAAAAACGCCATCGAAGAGAGTCGAGCAAGAATTGCCCGATATATTGGTGCCAAAGAAGAAGAAATCATTTTCACCTCTGGTGGTACCGAAGCCAATAATCTTGCCATTCGAGGCATTGTTAACGCCTATCAGAAGAAGGGTAACCATATCATTACTTCCCAGATTGAACACCATGCGGTACTGAAGGTCTTCCAGGCACTGGAAAAAGAAGGGTTTATGGTAACCTACCTTCCTGTAAGTCAGGATGGACTTGTCAACCCAGATGAATTTCGAAAAGCCATAACTCCGAAAACAATTTTCGCTTCCATTATGCATGCCAACAATGAAACCGGCGTCATCCAGCCTATTGCGAAACTCGCTCAAATTGCCAGAGAATATGGAGTTATTTTCCATACCGATGCGGTTCAGACGGTGGGAAAATTGAAAATTCAGTTGGGAGAGTTTCCCGTAGACCTCCTTTCTGCTTCTGCTCATAAATTTTATGGACCAAAGGGAATTGGTTTTCTCTACGTGAGGAAAGGGGTACGAATCACCCCACAGCTTTTGGGCGGATCGCACGAACGCGCTAAAAGAGCCGGAACTGAGAACGTTCCCTCTATCGTGGGAATGGGAAAAGCCCTGGAAATCTGCGAACAAGAACGAGAAGAGGAAAATCAGAAAATTCAGACTCTACGTGATTTTCTGGAAAATGGCATTCTTGCGGAAATCCCTGAAGTGACCGTTGTAGGTCACCACTCTCCCCGGCTCCCTAATACAAGCCTTGTCCTTGTCAAGTATGTGGAAGGTGAATCAATGCTCCTTAATCTTGACTTTGCCGGAATCTGTGTCTCCAGCGGTTCTGCTTGCACTTCCGGATCCCTAGAGCCATCTCATGTACTTTTAGCCTGTGGGTATCCACATGAAATCGCTCACGGTTCGGTACGTTTCAGCCTGGGGAGATGGAATACCATGGAGGAAATGAAAGAAGTCGTTCGAGTGTTTCCTTCTATTGTCGAAAAACTTCGTGGCATCTCTCCATTTGGAAAAGAGGTGATGCACAATGTATAATGAGAAAGTTCTGGAGCACTTTCGTAACCCACGTAATGTGGGAAAAATAGAGAACCCGGACGGCATGGGAAAGGTTGGAAATCCAGTTTGCGGTGATGTCATGGTGATGTACCTTAAAATCAAAGACAATATCATCGAAGACGCAAAGTTTGAAACCTTCGGTTGTGGTGCCGCCATCGCCACCTCTTCCATGGCCACCGAGCTCATCAAAGGGAAAACCATCGAGGAGGCTCTTTCTATCACCAATCATGCGGTGGCTGAGGCCTTAGGGGGATTACCGCCACACAAGATGCACTGTTCGGTTCTAGCCGAAGAGGCTATCCAGGCAGCAATCAATGATTATCTCCAAAAAAAGAGGCAAGGCAATGGAAACGCACCATTATCGTGAACTACTCAATAAACTGGACCAGAGAGAAAACCTGGAAATACCTGAAATCACTCACCTTCTGGCTTGTGACGACCAGAAGGTGATTGAGCATCTTTTTTCTTTGGCTGACCAGAAACGCCAGCACTACGTGGGCAACGAGGTTCATCTACGAGGACTCATTGAATTTTCAAATATCTGTCGCAAAAATTGCCTATACTGTGGTTTACGTCGGGACAATCGCCGTCTTCAACGGTATCACATGGGCGAAGAAGATATTTATGAGTTGGGGAAAAGAATAGCCCATCTGGGGATTAAAACCGTGGTCCTTCAATCTGGGGAAGATCCCTTTTACGATGCGAAAACCATAGCCCGCTTGGTAAAGCGCTTGAAAAAACTGAATGTCGCCATCACGTTGAGTATTGGTGAACGGAAAAAGGAAGAATACGCATTATGGCGAGAAGCCGGCGCAGATCGATACCTTTTGAAGCAGGAAACCTTCGACCGGGAACTTTTCCGTAAACTCCATCCGGACGACGACTACGATGCACGTTTGGAATGCCAATATATCCTTAAAGAACTCGATTACCAGGTGGGGAGTGGGAATATGGTGGGACTTCCCGGTCAAAATGAAGAGTCGTTAGCAAACGACATCAAACATTTTCAATTGTGGGATTTTGACATGATTGGGATAGGACCGTTCATTCCCCACCCGGATACACCGCTGGGCACCTTCCGGATGAAAACGGAAAAGAAATACCTTCTCACTTTGAAAACTCTTGCTCTCACCCGCATTCTGACCAAAACTGCTCTTATTCCGGCCACCACTGCCTTGGGAACCCTGGTCCCTGGTGGAAGAGAAAAAGCGCTCCAATGCGGTGCCAATGTGCTCATGCCTAATTGTACTCCGTCTATTTATCGGACTCAGTACACCATTTATCCGGGAAAAATTTGTGTCACCGAGGAATGGGGTTTGTGCCTTTCCTGCATGAAGCAGAAAATCGAAAACCTGGGAAGGAGAATCGCCGACACCCACGGTCATCGCCAGAAAACCCCCATTCCCAGTTCGTTTTAAGCCCCAAATTTTCCCAGTCGCAAGGCGTTCGCCAGAATAAAGTTCATGAGAAAGCAGGCTGGAAATTGTCCCAGATACCCTGTTCGGCAATCTCGCTCGGTAAACCGCTCTGCTCCGTCACTCCCAGCAAAAGGAGAATGGAGCAGTACCGGAGACGGATGCCAGGAATGACCATGAAGGAGGGAAGGGGTAGAGTGGTCACCGGTTACAACCAGAACTCCCGGGTTCAGGGCCAGGATTTCTGGAATAAACCGATCCAGATACTCGATACACTTAACCTTTCGGACAAAATCACCATCCTCACCTGCCTTATCGGTATCCTTGTAGTGCAGGAAAAAGAAATCATAATTTGCCCAGTTTTCCTGCAAGCACTGCACTTCATTTTGTAAATCACCCTCTAAATCCGGGGTATCAAAGCCAAAGAGACGGGCAATTCCCTTATACATGGGGTAAATGGCAATCGCCAAGGATTTCAATCCATATCGTTCAGGAAACTTTTCCAGTACCGGTGATTGAGAAAATCCCCGCAGGAGCATGGTGTTAGCCTTCGGCTCATTTTTGATGAATGCTTGTGCCTGCTCCAAGAAAATCTTGAGCACACGGGAGGTTTTTTCTGAACCCTTTTCCAGGGCAACCGGCTCATAAGCTCGAAATCCCTCTTTCTGGGGATCAGTGTCCTTCACCCGATCGCCAAGACCCGGTCCACGCAAAATGATGACAAACCGGTGTTCCTTGCCAGGTTTGAGGATTATCTCCACATCCTCGATTTTCCGAATTTTTTCGCTTAACTTCCCCACCAGACGCACACATTCCTCCGTCGAGATTCGTCCAGCCCGCCGGTCCACAATGACTCCATCTTCGTTCTGGGTGGCAAAGTTTGCCCGAGCTGCGACATCTCCCTCCTGAAGATGCAGACCCACTCCCAGTGCTTCTAAAACTCCACGACCGATTTGCAGTTCTTCCGGATTATACCCAAAAAGACCAATATGACCAGGACCACTCCCCGGAGTAACACCATATGTCACCGGGGTCATAAGCCCCAAAACACTCTTTTTCGCCAGAGTGTCCAGGTTGGGAGTCAAGGCAGCTTCGAGTTCGGTTTTCCCACCAAAATCTGGATGTGGAACGCCTCCGACCCCATCAGCAACCAAAAGAACAATTTTGCTCTCTCCCTTTTTTAGCAATTCCTTCAAATTAACGGGCATTTCAGTCAACCTCTCTTTCGTTGTTTTCCTTTTTATCCTATCATACACTCCAACTCAAAGTCCCAATTTTTGCAACCGCTCTCGCTCAGAAATCAACTGACCTCCTTCGTCTACGGAACGCAAAACCCCTCTGACTACTCTTGTTCTTGCTCTACCCAGCGCCTCGGGATTCCCCAATAGATGGGGGGCATCAAGAATACCTCGTCGCACCGCCTCAGTGAGGGTCCTTGGAGAAGTAAGCGGGTCCTCCTCTTTTTCTCCTAATCTTCGGATGGCATAAAGAAGCATTTGCACCTCTTCTTTTAACTCCTCTTTACGCTCCTGAATCCGAGAGTCCTTGGTCACATCTGGCAGTCCAAAGAGGAGGTCTTTGAGGACACCGTTCACGATATAAGCACTTTCGATGACTTCCGCCGGTCCCACGAGACGTACCCCTTCCGAAAAACCCACCACATGGATAATGTGCGGTTTCAAAAAGAGCCCCAGAGCCGTGGTCGCTCCCAACTGTCCTTTGGCAATCTCAAGATGCGAAGCAAAATGGGCCAGCCCTCCCCGAACCTGAGTAAAAATCTGGAAATGTTCATCCTCCAGCTCTTTTATCAGTTCTTGCTGAGCCAGCATTTTTGCTAAATCCGCCCAGGGAGCAATTCCCGGAGGGGTATTCAACATGTACTGGGCAATATAGTAACGGGCTCCAAACTTTTTCGCCTGGTAACAGGCAAGGTAAAACGTTGCTCCAGCTACACTATCTGGAGCATCTCGCAGACTCCACTGATGTGCTTCCAACCCCTCAATTGGAACGCCAAGTTCGATATAGGTTCTTACCGCTTCCTGATTTTCCAAAATAGCCTCTTCAAGCGAACGCTGACTTCGTCCGTCCAGCACACTGTACCAAAAAATGGGTACCGCACCCCAGGCAATGTTAATGGTTTCTTTCAAAAGTTTTGCCCACTGGACAAGGTCATTGGTACCGCTGTAACAGCGAAGAAGCGGAAAGTTACCCCGGCGGGAAGCTTGATAAATGCTCTCTAAGTCCTCCCGATTTCGGATAGGCACACCACCCGAGCCATGTTCTTCATTTTTCATCTTTTCCGGATGGAAGAGAAACTCCTGGGCATTCTGGTCTGGTCCTAAAGAAATGACATCAAGCACTTTCGCCTCACTGATTTCAGCCACTCCCTGCACCGTTCTTTCTATCGTGGGAAGACCAAAATGGTGACGGAGAATCGGGAAAGGAGCCTTTGCCTGAATCCGCTCTGGAAGTGTTTGGGGATACCATTCTTCGGGTGTCTTCAAAACACCATCCTCTTTCAAACTTCTGGCTACCTCTTCAAACGACTCCCCACCAGTAAAAATGAAGTCAAAAATTCCCGTTTTGACGGCAATATCCCGAAGCGCTGGAGTACAGCTTAAAATGAGCCGAACCCCCCGAAACACATCCCTCTTCTGCAGGACATCTTTCAACTCGGCAAAAAGTTGTCGAGCTGCCTCTTCATAGAGCCGGTATCCCACCATCACCACGTCTGGTTTTTCCCGCTCCATGACCCTGACCAATTCCTGCACTGAAACCGCAGGACCAAGGAAAAGCGAACGGTATCCAAACTCTTCGGCCAGCTGTAGGAAGCGATACACTCCAGACACATGGACACAGCTTCCCAACGATGCACCCACAATTTTTTTACTCATCCTCTTCAACTCCCCCACTAACCACCATCTTCCGAATGTCTTTGATGCTCATCCCCGCTACTCCCAGTTTTTCTACAGTTCTCCCTTCAGCTACATAATCCCGACCGTGCATGAGATTGGCAAGACGAATGAAAATATCAATGGTGGGCGTGGGAACGCCGAGCATCTTTCCAAAAGAAGAAATCGGTACAAGACTCATGGGAACGTCCTCGGTAATGTAGCGCGTAAAAAGGGTGGTTGGTGCCCGAATCCCCTTATACCCAGGGTTATTTTGAACCGCTTCATAGAGGTCTCTTCCTGAAGCATCATAAGCATAGTAAAGCCACTCCCGGGCCGTATTGACCCGTACCCCTAATGCCTCAGCCACCTGTACCCGTTCTCGATCTACTGCCTCTAGAACCAGCGCCACCGAAGGCGTAATTCCCTCCAGATAGTAATCAAACTCTCCCCGGGTGCTCTCGATACGAGCAGCATTTAGAATGGTCAGCGTGGGGTGAAAAACCGCTCCAATGTTACTGAAACTGGTTTTGAGAACGTTATCTTCTGGAACAAACTGCGGGAGAGCTCTGCGCAATATTTGCACCACTTCCACCGTTTTATAAGCCGGGACGGCGGCAACGGGGATGCTGTTTTTGATGCGAAAAATCCGGGCCTGAGCTGGACCCGAAATACGGCTGGCAAAAAGAAAGGTTTGGGCTTCCGCCACGATGACCCTGGCTTTTACCTCCCTTTCTCTAAAAACTTGTCGAACTTCCAGAACCCCACCCGTCCTTCCCGGGTTGAGGACAATGACTTGTCCATCTTCAAGGTACGGACTCATGAGCTCTGCCAGAAACCGGTGTGCATTGGCCGGTGTCACCACCATGATCACCTTGACCCCCCGCAATGCTTCCTCAATATTGTGGGTCACCACGTTGAGGAGAGCAAAGCCACTAATCTCCCCTTCCAGCTGAATTCCCCCCATGAGTTTCACAGAACCAATCCGTTCCGGTGTCCGATTAAAGAGATTTACCGAAAATCCCCTGAGGGAGAGGTATCCCGCCAAAGCCTGCCCTCCGTGGCCAGCCCCCAGTACGGCAAAAGTAAGGTCCTGGGTCGTCATCGTCTTAATCGCTCCTGCGCAATGAGAAAGAGTTTCTGAATCATCTTTTTATAGTCAAACCCAGCCACCTCACACATTTGGGGAAAAGCGCTATGTTTCAGGTAAAGGCTAGGTAAGGCATTGATTTCAAAAAAGAGAGGAATCCCCTCTTTTTCCGAAAAAATGAAATGAAAAGCGGCAAAATCCCGAATATCGAGTTCCTGGTAAATTTTAAGCGCCATTTTGCCAATAAGTACCACCGTTTCTTCATCAAGACCAGCAGGACAGAGCGCATCCTCCACGTAACCCTTGCGCCACTTCTCTTCGGAAGTAAAGATAAGGTTCTTCCTACCCAAGTTAACTTCAAGAAGTGGCAAAAGCTGAATATCTTCACCATTTCCCCATATTCCTACCACCATTTCTCGTCCAATTACCAGCTTTTCCACCAGTAACTTCCCTCTTTTGGCTTCAGAAAAAGTTTTAAGCTTTTCCTCGAGTTCCTCTTTCGCCCAGCTCACACATTCTATGGTAACCTGATCCGTGGGTGTTCGAAACCGGGATTTTACCAGGACCGGAAAATCAAGATTATCAGGAATAGCGTCGCCCTTTGACCAGAGAAAATACCATGGCGTGGGTACACCAACCCCTCGCAGAGCCAGCTTCAAAAGAGCCCGGTCGAGCGACAACGATTGTACAATGGCGTCCGAGCCCAAATACGGGATATGCAGGGAATCAAGAATCGCCGGAAGCACTGACTGACCATACATTCCAGCCACGGAGACAGAAAGATTAAAGGCAAAACCAATCTTTTCCTTTTTCAATCGTTTGACAACCTCTTCCAGGGGGGAATCAACATCAAGCAAAACAACTTCGCACGGCACCTCTGACAGCGCTTCCTGGACCAGGGCAAAGCTTTTCCCCTTAAAATTGGGCTTCAACTGGTAGCACAATTCTTCCCGCTCTTCGAAGAAAGACTTACTCCACAGTAAACCAACCTTTTTCGCTTTCATCACCCCCCCGGGCAAGTCTAGATTCGTGGTTCGATGCATCGTCCAGTGCAAGCTCCATCGTAAAACCCATTTTCATTGTAACATTTTGACCAATTCTCAAGCAAACACAATCTGCACCTTGAGGTGTTCAGGATTATGGAGTACATCTTCTAGGGCTTCACCAAACTTGGAAAGAGGGTATTGGGCGGAAATAAGGTCTTTGACGACCACCTTCCCGTTTTCAAGGAGATTCAGGGAATACTGCATGGTCTTTTTTACCGCAAAGGACCCCACAATTCGCAAATCCCGCTGAAAGATTTCGTACGGGTCGACACGCATTTCTGACCCTCGAGGTGCCACTCCAAAAACCAGGAATGTTCCATCGGGTTCCACAAATTCCCATTCCCTTTCCATCACCTTCGGTATCCCAGTCGCATCCACAACAACCTCAAACCCCCTTGGAGCAATACGAAAGAGGGCTTCCCGCTCATTCCCATCAGCTAACACCACTTCATCCACCCCAAACTTTTCCGCCATCTGTAACTTTTTTTCACTGATATCCACCAGTACCACCTGTGACGCACCACTCACCTTGAAAAGCGAAGCCAATAAAAGCCCAATAGGGCCAGCCCCAAAAATGAGGACTTTCTCTCCCGGCTGAAGGTTACTGCGCCGTACCCCGTAGACCACGCAGGCTAAGGGTTCCGCCATGGCTCCTTCTGCAAAACTTACATGCGCTGGAAGAGGGAAAACGCACTTTTCAGGAACCGCCACGCATTCGGCAAAAGCTCCATTCCGGGTCACACCCACCGCCTGAAGGTTAAGACAATGATTATTCTTATTGATTTTGCAGTAGTAACAGTGGTCACAGAAAATATTAGGGTCTGCAGTCACCCGATCTCCAGGACGAAACTGGGTTACTTCCTCGCCCACATCCACCACTTCCCCTGAAAACTCATGACCAGCAACGATGGGGAAATCCTGGAAATACTCTCCTTTCAAAATATGGATATCCGTCCCACAGATTCCCGCCGCTTTTACCCGAATGAGCACTTCGTCCGGGCGAATTTCCGGTTCTGGAACTTCCCTGATGTTCCAGGTATTCTTCCCTTCAAAAATACAGGCAAACACGGTACCACCACCTTTCTTTTTTTCCAGTGTAATCAAAAAAAGAGGGATTCTCAAGGTAGGCATTTTTACAAAAACGCTGACCCTACCAAAACACCGGATACCAAATAAAACTTCACCTTCTTCTAGGGACGAATATTGTCTTTTTTCTCCCCTTAGGATATAGTCTATGCAAAATTTGGCTGGAGGAGTTTCAATGGAAATTCGGGAAGTGAAAACATACCGTGAAAGAAGGGACTTTCTCTCTTTCCCCTTTCACCTTTATCGAAACGATCCCTTATGGGTACCCCTTCCCATTTCGGAAACAAAAAAAATTCTGTGGGGCCAGAAGAGCCTCCTCTTCCAGAGTGGACCCCACACCCTTTACCTTGCCTATCAAGGAAAAGAGGTTCTGGGACGGACAGCGGTGGGTATCGATGAGAAATTGAACGAAGTCCGGCAAAGACAAGAAGGCTATTTGACCCTCTTTGAGTGCGTGAATGACCGTGACACCGCCTGCAACCTCTTCCAGACTGCCGAAACATGGTTACGAAAAAGGGGCATGAAATCAGTCATTGGCCCTATTTCCCCTACCAATGGTGATGATTTTCGAGGTATGCTCATCGAAAATTTTACCGATCCCCCGCTCATTTTCACCTCATATAACCCCCCATACTACCAAATGCTCTGGGAACATTACGGTTTCACATTGTGTCATACTTTTGTTGCCTTTCGATACCATCTCAACCATATGCCCTTTGAAGAAGCACGAAAAACCATCGAGTACGCCAAAAAGAAATACGACTTCCTGGTTCGCCCCTTCCACTATGAGAACCCTGAAGAGGACCTGAATGCCATCCAGAGTATTCTGGAACAATCTCTGATTCCCTTAGAGTACGATTACCTTACTCCACCAGCGCTCAACGAAGTAATGAAAATGGCCCAAGAGTTCAAACGTTTCATCCCTCCGGGCTTTGCTCAGATTGCCTTTTCTCAGAGTAAACCAATCGGGTTTGCCGTTGCACTCCCTGATTACAATCAGGTTCTCAAACGAATGAAGGGGCGAATTTTTCCCACCGGCTGGTTGACTTTCATGCGCTACAAAAAATACGTCAATCAGGGAAGAGCTTTTCTCCTCTTTGTTATTCCAGCTTACCAGGGTAAAGGTATTCCCACTACCCTCCTTTTTGAAATTTTTAAAGAAGGTCAAAGACGGGGATACATTTTCGCTGAAGGTTCCTTGATTAATGCCGAAAACTCCAAAATGTGCCGGGAAGCCGAAGGACTGGGAGGAACGGTTTACAAAAAGTTTGCCCTTTTCCGAAAAGACATCGGTTAATATCGAAAGACAAAACGTTTTATCCGAAAAAGGCCACCCAAAAAGTCATAATCTGTGCCTCATATTTAACACTCCTTCTCTTCTTCAGTGGTCAGCCAATGTCCTCCTCCGTTTTCGCGCATACATTTCCCCATCGGAACGGGAAAACAACTCATCAAGGTCCATCGCTTCATCAGGGTATACAGCTACACCATAACTGAACCCCAGAGAAAGACCTCCAGCAAAATCCTTCTCCAGAAACCGCAACAGTATCCTCTCCATGATTTCTTCCGTTTCCCTCCGGCCCAGCCTCGGAAAGAGGAAACAAAATTCATCACCCCCATACCGGGCTACGATGTCCTCCTTACGAACACTTTTTTCAAACCAAAGCGCTATTCGCCTTAACAAATGGTCCCCTTCGGTATGACCCAGAAAGTCGTTTACCGTCTTAAAACCGTCAAGGTCCAGAAAAACCAGGGTAAACCGTTCTCCATTCCGGATCAAGCGTTCCACAGATTTCTCCAGAAAACGCCGATTCGGGACATGGGTCAGTGAATCGAGATTGGCCAGTCTCTCGGCTTTCCTTTTCTCCATCCCCAAAGCTTCTTCTCGCTTTTGTAGCGCCTCCGCCATCCTAACAAATCCCAGAGAAAGTTCCCCGATTTCGTCTCTTCTATTCACACTCAATTTGAAGTCGTAATCCCCCCGGGAAATCTTTGCCACCGAATCCTTCAATTGCTCCAGTGGAAATACAATACGTTTCACCACCACCCAGGTAATAAAGAAAGCAAAACCAATCACCGTCAGAAGCGCAAGCAGGAAAATCCTCCACACGGTGACGTAAATCTGGAAAGGCCCAGCATAGTCCTTTTCGATGGAAAATTCACCCAGTGCTTTCCCTCCGTCATCCAAAATTTCCCCTGAAATCCGCAACATCCCATCCTGGTAGAAAAATTCAGAATCACCTCCCAAAGTCGGTTTTCCCCAAACAACCTCCCCAGAAGACCGGACGGAAACTTTGTCTCCCAGAATCTTTGACCATCGTTCTACAAACGCCACATCGATGATTCGCGCCAAACCCACCCAGGCACCGTAAAATCGTTCTCCGCCATTGTCCACCACCGGATGGCTGACCACCATCCAGAGACTCGCTCCATCACCATACAATCCTCCCCAAGCTTCTTTAGGAAGCCCTGCCCACGGTATAATCCATCCCGGTGAAGCTGTAATCACCTCCTCCTCGGTCACGAGCGCCACCTCGTATCCAAACTGTTCCTTCACCCAGGGATTTAAATTCTCTTCAAGCCAAGCCACATCTCGCGTCTTCACTCCTTTCTCCCCCATATCCGTCCACTGCGCGTAATCCTTTACCGTTTTTTCCATTCGCTCCAATTCCTCATGAAGAAGAGACCAGAACCTCCCCCGGATATAGTCAGCCTCCCGGGAAAGATTCACTTCAAACACCACCTTAACACCTTGCCTTAACCAGAAGAGGAAAAAGAAAGAGAGGAAGAGAATACAGAAAAACACGAGCGCCAGAATTTTACTCCTCATGCTCATGTGTTCGACTCCCCTAATAAAGACTTTGATAAATCCAAATCCTCATGCACAGATTATATAAAATCTCAGGAAATTCACAAAATCCGCTTACCCAAAAATCATGAACCATCCCTTGACACGAAACAGGATGCTGGATAATAATAAAAACAGAGGGAAATGTTATAACCATTATAATGTTATAAATGGCCAGGATCAGAGAAAATTGGAAAATGAGAGATTGGTTTTATGACTACCGTCAAGAGGATTTCATGAGTCGAAAAGAGCTCCTTCAAGAACCGGAAGAAATCCGAGCAGAAATCGAACTTCCCCTTTATCAGCAACTGAAGAACATTTTAAAAAAATCAATCCACAGTGGCGTGCTTCGGCCAGGAGACCAGATTCCTTCAGAAAGCGAACTCTGCGAGCGGTATGGAATTAGCCGTATCACCGTAAGACAGGCCATTGGAGCACTGGTTCAGGAAGGGTTCCTGTATCGTCGCCCGGGCAAGGGAACGTTTGTCACCTCTCCCAAGCTCCGACGAAGACTCCCACGTCTTTACAGTTTCAGCGAAGACATGCGTGACCTCGGTCTTGAGCCAAGCTCGAAAACGTTAGAACAAAAAGTAGTCGAAGCCGAAGAGGAAATGGTCAACCTCTTGAAACTCCCCGACACCAACCGGAAGGTTACGAAACTCGTTCGAATTAGAATGGCTAATGGAGAACCGATCCTCCTTGAGAGAACCTTCATACCCCACTATCTCTGTCCGGACCTTGTCGTCGAGGATATGGAAAAGAATTCGCTGTACGAGGTACTGCGGAAAAAATATCGGTTTTCTCTTGACTATGCAATCGAAACCCATGAAGTGACTGTTCTAACCAAAGACGAGGCCAAAACCCTCTCCTGTCCGGATAAGTCCCCTGCGTTTTTCATTGAGCGGGTAGCGTTCCTCAAGAACGATGTCCCATTTGAACTCACGAGATCGGTTGTCCGAGGGGACAAGGTGCGGTTTACCGTCCGCCTGGTTGCCGACCAAGCCCAAATTCACCGGCAAGTGGCACTAGAAAACCAAAAGCCGAGGCGGACAAAATAAAAACAGTAACTGAGTGAATCATTGGGGAAGGTTCCTGCTGATTCACTCAAATAAAAAACACGAAAAAAGGGAGGTGAAAAAAGTACAAAAAATACCAACGGGAAAGTTCTCAAATCAAATATTCAAAAAACCGTAAAGGAGGTTATCAGGATGAAAAGAGCCATACTCATTGTGTCTCTGTGTGTGCTTCTGGTTAGTTTAGGAACTCTGGTTTCAGCCAAACTTCCAGTGGTCGGCATTTCCACGGGGTCTTCCGGCACATCATGGCGGACTATCATGATTGCTGCTCTGGAAGAGGTCGGCAACGAGTACAAAGCGGCAGGGAAAATTGCCGACTATAAAATTGTCAATAACATCGTAAATGGCGATGCCACCGAACAGGCGAACATTATTCGGGATTTTATTTCCCAGGGTGTGGATATTATCCTCGTCAACCCAAATTCCCCCGACGCACTGAATGGAGTGATTAAAGAAGCGCAGGATGAGGGCATCCTGGTTGTAGCATTTGATGCCACGGTTACCGCACCGGATGTGATGAACGTTACGCTTGACCATTATGCCTGGATGAAGAAAAACGTAGAATTTGTTGCCTCGACTCTCAAGAAGGGAAACGTGGTGCAGATTTACGGTCTGGAGGGTCACCCTGCCAACAATGATCGAATCCAAGCGACATACGACGTTCTGAAAAACTATCCAGATATCAAACTGATTGCGGACACAAGTGGCTACTGGGATCAAACCAAAGCGAAAGAAGTAATGGCCCAAATTATTGCTTCTGGTCAGCAGATTGACGGCGTCATCCCTCAAGATGGCATGGCCTATGGTGTGCTCTCCGCGTTTCTTGACGCTGGCAAGCTTCCCAAAGTGATGTTCGGCGACCCTGGAACGGCTTTCTTCAAAGAGTGGAAAAAGCTGCGTGACGCTGGTGCCGACTTCAAAGCTTGCACCCAGCCCAATCCTCCGGGAATCGGTGGTACGGCATTCCGCATCGCTCTGCAACTTTACAATGGGAAAAATTTTAAACCTGGCGTCCTACAAAATAATACTTTCTTCTACAAAGTTGGGATGTTCGTTACTGACGAAAACTTCGACGAAGGTTGGGAACTCTTGAAGGATAAGCCCGATGATTATCTCTTAAGCGAGATCATGTCCGAAGAAGCTGTGGCAGAACTTTTCGAATAGTATGATATGCTATAAAAAGAGGGGCCTAAAGGCCCCTCTTTTTAAGGAAGAAGAATTCTTAACAAAGGTGCGTGAATTCCGTGATTGTTCTTGAGGCAAAAGGTATTAAAAAGCATTTTGGAGGAGTCATCGCTCTCTCTAATGGGAATTTACAGTGTAGAAAAGGAAGAATCACTGGTCTTCTCGGAGCTAATGGTTCAGGGAAAAGTACCCTTTCCAAAATCATCGCTGGCGTTTACAGGGCTGATGCTGGTGAGATTCGCTATAATGGCAAAGTAGTCCATTACAGAAATCCCCACGAAGCCCGTCGAGATGGTATCGCTCTAGTTTTTCAAAATCTGAGCCTGGTGCCGGATCTCACTGTGTGGCAAAACATCGTCCTGGGAGTAGAAAAAAATAAGGGTTTATTCCTGGACAACCAGAGCGCTAAAGAATTGTCCAAAAAAATCCTGAGTCAGCTTCTTCCCGAGTTAGACGTTAACCGTAAAGTATACGAATTGAGTCCTGGCGAAATGCAAATCGTAGAAATCGCCAAGGCCATTTCTGAAAGCCCGAAACTGTTGATACTGGACGAACCCACTGCAGCCCTCGAACAAACTCAAGTTAAAAATCTTTTCAACTATATGAGAATTCTTGCTCAGCAAGGAGTAGCCATGATTTTCACTTCTCACCGGCTGTGGGAAGTAATGGAAATCTGTGACGACGTAACGATTTTCCGAAACGGAGAAGACATGGCCACCATCGATTTTGAAAAAGAGGAGAAAAACCCAGAAAAAATCGTCAGCTACATCACCGGGGAGGCTCGGAAAAACACTGCAAAGGTCAACCACCGGCACGTATCTGAAGAAACCCTACTTACCGTCAACATTACTGGAAAGGACAAAGTGCTGAAAAATCTGTCTTTTGAGTTGAAAAAGGGAGAAATACTGGGTATCGGAGGTCTGGCTGGACAGGGTCAGCAGGAGCTTTTGTACGCGCTTTCCGGAAGTTACCCCGGAGTCCACTGTGAAGTTACTCTGAATGGACGAAAAATAAGGCTTAAACGTCCTATCGATGCAATTGCGAACGGCATTCTCCTCGTTCCAGGCGATAGGCAACGTGAGGGCCTATCTTTAGAACATTCCATATACAACAATATGATTTTCCCCAAGCTGGGACTTCGCCGCCATCCCCTCTTCATTCCGGAAACCAAATACTGCCAGGAATGCGAAAAAATCGTGGAAATCCTCTCCATAAAAACTCCTGGTATCGATGTGCCAGTGAGTACACTCTCTGGCGGCAACCAGCAAAAAGTGGTCGTTGGAAGGTGGCTTTCTTTTGATATTAATGTTCTGCTTCTCTCGGATCCAGCCAAAGGAGTCGATGTCGGCGCAAAAAGAGACCTTTACGAATACATCGTGAATCTGGCCAAGGAACAGAAAATCGGTGTCATTCTGTATGCCAGCGATAACGAAGAGCTGATCGAGTACACTGACCGGTTGCTCATTATGTACGAAGGACGGATTGTCGCCACCCTCACCGGGGAAGAAATTAACGACGATATGATCACGGCAACATCCATGAGGGTCCGGTAGAAAGAAGGTGAAAACTCATGAATGGAGCGAATAAAACTGGAAATGTCCTCTATACCATAAAGGGTCTTATTCTGAAGCCAGAAGTCTCCAGTTTCTTAATTTTCATCGTCATGTTCATCATCACCGCAACCTTGCAGGAAAACTTCTTTGCCATCAAGTCCACGGTACGGAATATCAATTCCTTCACCCCACTTATCCTTCTAGCCATGGGTCAAGCAGTGGTAATCGTCTCAGGAGGGCTGGATCTCTCCTCTGGTGCAGCACTTTCACTTTTTACCTGTGTACTGACAACCGTCATGAGAAAAAATGACCCGGTAACGGGGATCTATGCACTCCTTATCACTTTTGCTGTGGCAATTTTGGTTGGCATCGTGAATGGTTTTGGGATTGGGTATTTACGGATACCACCGGTCATCGTCACTTTTGCCACTTCGTACATGTGGCTTGGTATCGCTCTCTTTCTCCGACCCACCCCCGGTGGAGAGAGTGTGGACTGGTTCAGGGCTTTCTATAAAATCGATGCCGTGAAAAACGCTCCAACCTTCCTCAAAACCATGGGAAATTTCATCCCTCCAGCGCTCATTTTGCTTTTGCTTGGATGCCTTCTATGGTACATCATCAGTAAAACCAGAACAGGACGTTATATTTACGCGGTGGGGAGCAACATCGAGAGTGCCTACGTGAGCGGTATTAATACCGCCAAAACCCAGATGCTGGCTTGCATCATTAATGCGGTTTTCATTTTCCTGGCAGCTTTGTTTTTTGTGGGTCAGAACCAGTCTGGGGATGCCAGAATGGGGGGACCATTGACCCTTAAGTCGATTGCTGCTGTGGTGGTGGGTGGAATCTCCCTCAGTGGAGGACGAGGAAACATTTACTTTGCCCTGATAGGGGCGCTCATTCTCAGCTTTGTCAACAAGATCATCTTTTTTGCCAATATTCCCAATGCATACCAGACACTGGTATCAGGAATTATTATCATCGTGGCCATTGCTGGACCTGCCTATGTCATGTTTAGTAAAGAACAGCGATAGAGGAGAATAAGCCATGAACACCGTCATGAGCAGGCCAAAACTTTTGGGATACAAAGTTTACGAAAAATACAAGAAGATTTTTACCGTATTTCTCCTTATTGTACTCCTTTTCGTTTTTGGCGCAGTTACGTTGCCCAACTTTCTCAGCATGGAGCAGGTCTTCATGACCGTAAAACTCGCTTCCTTCACGGCGCTTTTTGCCCTGTGCCAGATGATCGTCATCGCCGCCGGTGGAAGTGGCTTGGACCTTTCGGTAGGGTACACAGCAACCATCACCGCAGTGCTCACCGCCAGCATTATGAACGGAGGAAACGAACGTCTCTGGCTTGCCGTACTCATTGCCCTGGCTTTGGGTGTTCTGGTTGGCCTGGCTAATGGAGTCCTCACGGCATACCTCAAACTCCCGCCATTGGTAGTCACTCTGGCTATGGCCGACATTCTTCAGGGCATTGTCAATGCGTACGTGGCCGGAAAAGCCATCACTGGAAGACCTTCTCCCTTTTTGGTAACCCTCGCAGCCAAGTTTACCGGAAAATTTCCCAATATTCTTTTCGTCCTCATCCTGGTCACGTTCATCGTTGCAATGATTTTGAATAAAACCAAATGGGGGCAGATTCTATTTGGAGTCGGTGCAAACGAGCGAACCGCCTACCTGAGCGGTATTAACGTAAAAAAGGTACGATGCATCGCCTTCACCATAAGTGGGGTGCTGGCCAGCCTTATGGGCCTACTCCTTTTAGGAAATATGGGTATAGCCTTTAAAGATATGGGTTCCAATTATGTCCTCCCAAGTATTGCTGCGGTCGTGATAGGTGGCGTGTCTCTGGCTGGAGGCGAAGGAAACTACTTCGGAGTTATTCTAGGAGCCATTTTCCTGCAAACTCTGACCAATCTCCTTATTGCCTTTGGTTTAGGAGATGCCGGAAAATGGCTAGGTTTTGGTATTATCCTCTTTGCCATGCTGAGCGCCTATGCCAGTAACCGCCGAAGGCGGTAACGGAGTTTGTGCTCCATAAAAGTCAAAGGAGTCACTCAAGATGAAATGCTCACGATGCAAGGAACCGGCCTTTATCAAAATCAAACGGCATAATGCTTCTTTCTGTGAATCATGCTTTGATCTCTTTTTTTCACGCCAGGTTGAGGGAGCCATTAAGCGCTACCAGATGTTTGGAAAAGAGGAGAAACTCCTCCTGGGAATCTCTGGCGGAAAAGACAGTATGGCTCTGTGGTACTACCTCCATAACGCTCAATACCAGGTATGGGCTATCCACCTTGACTTAGGAATTGGGGAACATTCCATCGCTTCCCGTCAAATCACCGAAGGTTTCGCTCAAGGCTACGGCCTTCCGCTCACGGTCATATCGGTAAAAGAGGTGCTGGGGGCAACCATACCGGAACTGGCAAAAAAAGTGCGTCACCGCTCCACCTGTTCACTGTGTGGGTTGGTCAAGCGACACCTTCTGAACCAGTTCGCTTTCGAAAATGGCTTCACCGTCTACGCCACCGGACACAACCTGGATGACGAAGCCGCCACGCTACTTGGAAATGTCTTGCACTGGCAAAAGGATTACCTTACTCGTCAGAGTCCCTCGCTTCCAAGCCCCCATCCGAAAATGCTCCGTAAGGTGAAACCCTTCTATACTCTAACCGAAGAAGAAATTCGCACTTACGTAAAACTAAAAAACCTTCCCTTTGTGGAAGAACGATGCCCCCTTTCCCACCATGCGAAGAGTCTGGATTACAAAGAAGCGCTTCAGCTTCTCGAGGAAAAATCTCCAGGAACAAAGCACGCATTCCTATTCGGTTTTTTAGAAAAAGCGAAACCTCTTTTCCCTGATGAAAGTATTGTCCTCCAGGAATGTCAAATCTGTGGTATGCCCACTACCCAAACCATTTGCTCTTTCTGTAAAATCATACAAAAGGTAAGAACAAAGGAGGAAAACCCATGCACATCCTAGCCGTGAATAGTGGTGGCTCTTCCATTAAATTCGAGCTTTTCGCCATGAAAAAAGAGCAAGAGACTTCCCTTTTACGAGGTACCATCAAAAGGCTCTACCGCTCCGATTCATACCTGGAAGAGTCGTATAACGGTTTGACGCAGAAAAAAAATATCCCCGACCTTGACCACGAAAGGGGATTGCATTGCATGATTGAAGCCATCCTTCAAAGTTGCCTGATAGGAGATATCCAGGAGATCGATGCCATCGGTATCAAGCTCATCAACGGAGGCAAAAAAATCATGGAGACCTCGTTGATTGATGAAAATGTCATCCAGGCCTTAGAAGAGGTCTCGGGTGTTACTTCAGTCCATAACCCTCCAGCGCTTTTAGCCATCAATATATTCCGCAAGCTCACCCCCACTATCCCCTTGGTGGGAGTTTTCGAAACCACCTTCCATCACTCAATACCCCTTCCCCATCGGACCTACGGGCTCCCATGGAAAATTACTGAGCAGTACGGCTTAGAAAAACTGGGATTTCACGGGAATTCATATCGCTATATCACCGAAAGAATGCCTACGCTTACCCCGAGAACCCAGAAGATGGTTATCGCCCATCTGGGAAGCGGATGCAGCATCTGTGCCGTCAAAGAAGGAAAGTCGTTCGATATTTCCAGTGGTTTCACCCCCCAGAGTGGCATCATCATGTCAACCCGTCCGGGAGATTTCGAACCCCAAATCATTACCTACCTTGAGGAAAAGGAAGGGCTATCTCCCCAGGAAATCAATCGTCTCCTCACTAAAGATTCAGGATTGAAAGGTATCTCGGGAATCAGTGGAGAGCTATGGGAAATCGAGAAGAAAGCACAAGAAGGAAACCTGAGAGCCAGGTTAGCAGTGGACGTTTTTGTGTACCAGACCAAAAAGTACATCGGCGCTTTCACTGCGCTCCTCAATGGCTTAGATAGCCTTGTCTTCACTGGGGGTATCGGTGAAAACGACTTCTTTATTCGAGAGCGAATCTGCGAAAACCTGGACTATCTGGGGATTGAAATCGACCAAGAAAAGAACCGTAGTGCCATAGGGAAAGAAAGACAAATTGGAAAAGGAAGGGTAGAAATATGGGTTGTACCCACCAACGAAGAGCTCATGGTTGCTCGTGAAACCTTTGCTCTGATTACCCAAAGAAAGGAGGCCACAGAATGAAAAGCGCTGGAGAATACCACCGGGAAGGCTTCAACTGCTGCGAATCGGTGCTGTTGGGGCTTTTCGACTATCTGGGGGTTCACGACGAAATTCTGATTCCTCAGATTGCCACCGGTTTTGGGGGAGGAATTGGGCATACTGGAAGAATCTGTGGCGCCCTCACCGGAGCAATCATGGCTCTGGGTAAAAAATATGGCCGCACCAATCCACAAGATAAGGAAACAAGAGATCGCCGTTACAGAATCGTAGAGACCTTTCTCGAGGAAACCCGGAAAACCCTGGGAACCATCAATTGCCTCGACCTCATTGGAGTGCCGCTTAACACCGAAGAAGGACTCCGGGCGTATCGCGAAAGGAACCTCCGAGAAAAATGCAACCAAATCATCGTCACCGTTGAAAACTTAGCCAAACGGTATCTCGACTATCACTGACCATAGTGATTCTGTAGAAGGCGAGGGAGTTTTTCGTACTGCTCAAACAGTAGTTGGTATTCTTCCTGGTGAGAAGAAGGCTCCCAAAGATACGTTTCAACTCGAACATTCTTTTTGGCTTCATCAAGACTGCGAGCGTATCCCACGCCCACCATGGCAAAAAGTGCCGCTCCCAGAACTGTTGCTTCCTCACAGGAAGTGGTCACCACAGGAAGACCGGTCACATCGGCCCGGATTCGGTTCCATAATCTGTTCTTTGCTCCTCCCCCCACCACTCGTACCCCCTGGGATTCGAATTGAAACGCTTCCTGAAGCACAAGAATCGCCTGCTTAAGTTGAAAAGACAATCCTTCCAGAGTAGCCCGGAATACCTGAGCTCTACTTGTAGTTAGACTCAAACCCAGAATGGTCCCTTTCGTTCCAT
>JBDIWM010000016.1:0-12617 GCA_039638595.1 Atribacterota bacterium | reverse complement strand
TCCATAGGGTCTGGTTGGTCCCGAGGGCATGAAAGCCGGAACCAGAAAAACCCCCTGCGCCCCAGGAGAAACGTGTTGGGCCTGTTCTACCATCAGGTCATAAATTCCTTTCTGGTCCTTCACTTCAGTAAAGAAATTCCTGCGTACCCATTCCACGACCCCTCCGGCGATCATCAACATCTGAGGATTCCAGAAACCTCTTTCCGCGTCAAGTTCCACCAGCATGCCTGCCCGAAAAGCAATCTCAGAATCACGATAATATGGAATCCTCAAAGCAGCAATTTCCCAGGTACCAGAACTTAAGATGACTTCCCCCTCCTTGGCCATGGAACCCACAATGGCAAATTGCGTATCATGACCAGCAGAAATGACCGGCACTCCCTCAGGAATCCCAGTTTCCTCGCTTGCTTTTTTCAAAACCGTTCCAATCACTTCTCCAGCCTCAACAAAGCGAGGGAAAAACTGGGTTGATACCCCAGCAAGACTGAGCAATTCCTCCGCAAGGCGTCGCCCCGAAACGTCCAGCATCATTCCGGTAGAGAGGGAAGTGTAATCGACGGTCATTTCGCCTGTCAATCGGAAATTCAATATCCCTGGTAACATCATGAAGGAAGATGCCTCATCAAGGGCAAAGGGCGCGTTCTCCCGCAACCAGAGTAATTTCAACAAGGTGTTAAAGGGGATGATCTGATAACCGGTAATACGAAACAGTTCCCGTGGGTTCACCAATGAAGCAATTTTTTCCATCCAGGGAACTGTCCGACTGCACTGCCAGGAAATAACAGGATACGTCAGGCTCCCATCCTTCCTAACAGGTGCTCCATCAGCCCCAAACGTGGTCACCGCTACCCCAAGTATTTTCCCGGAAAAGCCATTCACCACCTTACGGGTATTTTCACAAATCTTCTGCCATATTTCTTCCACGTCCCAGACCAGCCACTCACTTCGCTGATCTTGAGGACGGGGTTGATTGGGCAAAGACGAAGCAAACAAGATTTCTCCCTGAGGACTGATAGCTATGGAGCGAAGACTCGTAGCGCCACAGTCCAAAATCAAAAAATACTCCTCCATTTTTTAATCCCTCCAGTACGCACTCAAATTCTAAAACGTAAGAATGCAGCGATGCGCTCTATATTTTGAAGCCCAGGAGTAGCGCTGGCGATATGCTTCACCTCTCCATTCTGCCAGAAAACCTCATTAATCACTCGCTCAACGATATCCTCTACAGGAACAACCTCCCCTCCGCAAAGGGCACACGGCTCGGGTTTTAGACTTAAAAATCCGCACGCCCGGCACACAAAACCACCCTCATGATACTCTTCATCCACGAGCAATTTCTGACAGGCCCCCAGATTTACGGCTTGCAACACGTTGAGTAAGCCAAAAGTCGCTAAACCTTTATTCCCAACTACCTCAAGAAAACGCTCCATGATCATCCGGTCTTCTTCCTCTTTTATCATTTTCTCGGCTTGTAAAGCTTCCTTAACGATGGTATTGATATGATCCCTAGGGTTCAGATGTATCCTACCCTTCAAAGTCCCTTTGAGGTAGGTATGCAGGAAATTCACAAAAAGGGGGTACTCCTCTTCTTTGGTACCCACGAAGAGGTATTCGAAATGTTTCAGGCGGAAATGTTCTAAAAGGTGATCGGCCACCTCTTTATAATGGCGGAAAATCTGGTTTTCGATGTGCCTGGCGATTCTCCGTTCTTCAAGACCATACCATCCACCCTCCTTCACTTTTCCCTGAGTATCACTATGGTAACTGGCATACTCCAGAATCTCTCCCATATAAATCTCAAAGAATCGTGCCTCCCGATGGTCCAGGACCACCAGCATAATCCGACGATGCTCGTCAAGAACGGCAAGGAAGGGGCGAATATAGGGGTTTGGACCAACAAAAACCGCCGATGGTAAGGACTGCGGGAGATGGTACACACGGAAAAAATTGCTGGCATCACTGGCCACAATCACGAGTCCCCTTACTTTTCCTCGCACTTCAAAATCGCTTCGCAGGAAACCTTCAATGCGCTTGAAATCTCTTTCTACTCCCAGATGGAGCTCTTCGGAAAACTGTTTCCGCAGGGAAGCCAGTTTTTCCTGTAAAAGAGTATGAGCCACGGCCAAAAATTGTTGACGCGTGAATCGCCTGGGATCCACATTCAAATAAAAAGAAGTAATGAGACCCTTCTCCAGAGTAAAATCGCTCAATTCTCGAACGTCGTCCACGGTAATCATGTTTTCACCCCCCCTTCCTCTTCTTTTTTATCTCATCAAACTTTTCCAGAAATGGAGGATAGAGAACCCCCTCCTCCGTGACAAAAGCGCTCACCAGGTTCCAGGGTGTGATATCAAAAGCAGGATTCCGCACTCCCACCCCCAACGGAGCAATTTGTCTTCCACCCCACACCAGTACTTCTTCCGGGTTTCTCTCCTCAATGGGTATCGCCTGACCGTTGAGAGCGTCGAAATCAACCGAAGAAAGTGGAGCAGCAACGTAAAAAGGAATCCGGTGATAGCGAGCGAGCAATGCTACGGTATAGGTACCAATTTTATTGGCAAAATCACCATTTAAGGCAATCCGATCTGCTCCAACGATTACTTTATCAATCGCTCCTTGGGCCATTAAAAAGCCGGCCATATTATCACAGATGACCGTCACCGGAATACCACTTTTGCGGAGTTCAAAAGCAGTTAAACGAGTACCCTGGAGCAGAGGACGAGTTTCATCCGCATAGACGGTCAGTCGCTTCCCCTCTTTGAGGAAAGCCCAGTGTATCGTTCCTAAAGCGGTTCCCCACTGAACACAGGCCAAAGCCCCAGCGTTACAGTGGGTCAAAACCCGGTCACCATCGGCAAAAAGCTGAGCCCCAAGTTGCGCAATACGTTGATTGGTGGACACGTCTTCTTCTTCCATAGTCTGTGCTTCTTTAATTAATCCCTCTACCACCACCTCCACCGATGCTCCCTGACCCTCCAGGGAATGCCAAAGCTTTTTCAGGCGATCGAGAGCCCAGAAGAGATTGACCGCCGTAGGACGGGTTCCCCGCAGTTCTTCGTCCACGCGCGCCAGAAAATGGAAAAACTCTTCCCGATTCAAACACGAAGCCTCCAAGGCTCCCAGACAAAGGCCATAGGCTGCTGCAACTCCAATGAGGGGTGCTCCACGCACCTGCAACTTCCGAATGGCCTCAGCCACAACCCGGTAGTCAGAAGTGGTCACATACCGTTCTTCCAGAGGCAAAAGCGTTTGATCCAAAAAACAAAGGGTATTGTTTTCCCACTGAATCGTTCGCACCATCCTCTTTATCCATCCTTTCCTTTAAAGCCAGAAACCATACCCAAAGAGTATCACGATGCTCACAATACATGTCGCCAAAAGAAGGCCTCCCAGAATAAAAGGAAATGATTCTCGAAACGAGAATCCCCCCAGAAAACAAATAAGCGACCCAGTCCAAACCCCGGTAAACGGCAAAGGAACTCCCACAAAAAGAAGAATCCCCCACTGCCCCCATCGAGCGTATCTTTGAAAGCGTTTTTTCACCCCTTCGGTGTAACGTCCGTAGAAGCGGTTAAACCATTCGAGCTTACAGAGCAGTTTCAGTGCCGCCCGGAGGCAATACATGACCAAAAAATATGGAATCACGTTTCCCAAAAACGCAACCGGCAAAACCAGAGAAAAAGGCACACGAGCCCCTAAAACACCATATGGGATTGCACCTCTCACCTCGCTAACAGGTAAAAAAGCAAGCAAAAAGACCTTAAAAAGTGACCCAGTCATACCAGAACCATTCTCCGCACCAGCTCCTTGATAATCAACGTCATTTTGGGTTCTGCCTCTTTAGCGGCGTTCACGATTTCCTCAAAACTCACTGGCTCCACCACCCCATCAATGGCCAGATCCGTAATGCAGGAAATCCCAAACACTCGCATTCCAGCGTGTCTGGCCACGATTACTTCTGGAACCGTAGACATGCCTACGGCATCTGCCCCAATGGTGATGAGAAAGCGATACTCGGCAGGGGTCTCCAAGTTTGGTCCCGGAAGTGCCACATAAACACCCTGGTGAACGTAAATCCCGTTTTCCAGAGCAATTTGTAAAGCAAGTTCTCGTAATCCTCGATCATACGCCGAGGACATGTCCGGAAAACGTGGTCCAAGGTCAGGGTCGTTGGGTCCTCGCAGGGGGTTATCACCCAGAAGATTGATGTGGTCGGTGATGACCATAAGGTCTCCCCGCTTCATATTTCGATTCATCCCACCGGCAGCATTACTCACCAAAAGCACCTGACCCCCAAGTTGTTTCATCACCCGCACCGGAAATGTAACCTGTTTCAAATCATACCCTTCATAGTAATGAAACCGTCCCTGCATCACCACTACTGGTCTTCCCGCAATATATCCCAGCACCAGATTTCCCCTGTGAGTTTCCACCGTCGAAACTGGGAAATACGGAATTTCCTCATAGGGAATCACACGGTCGATTTCAATTTCATCCACCAGGGCCCCCAAACCAGTACCCAGAATAATCCCCACCGAAGGCACGAAACGAATTTTTTCTCTTATGAACTGTGCGCTCTCCTCAATTTGCCTTTTCAACTCCATCGCCATTCACCCCCATAATTTACTTTCTTGGAAAGGCTTTATCGTAAACTTCCCTAAGCATTTTTCGATTCACATGGGTATAAATCTGGGTAGTCGCAATATCGCTATGGCCCAGAAATTCCTGAACAACTCGCAGATCCGCTCCGTTCTCCAGAAGATGGGTGGCAAAAGTATGTCGAAACGTATGGGGAGTGATACGCTTCTGAATCCCCGCGCGAAGAACATATCGCTTAATCAGCGTCCAGACACTCTGACGAGTCAGAGGACGTCCTGAAGCATCACTCACAAAGAGATAGTTACTCTGAGACTTTTTTAAAAGAACTGGCCTACCTTCTTCAAGATACGCAATGAGCGCATCTTGAGCTTTTTCTCCAAAAGGCACCACTCTCTCCTTAAATCCCTTTCCCCACAATCGGACCATCCGATTAGAAAGGTCAAGATGGGAAAATTCAAGTAACACCAGTTCGCTGACCCGCAATCCACTCGAATAAAGAAGTTCAAGCATAGCCCGGTCTCGCAACCCTCGGGGGGACAGAGGATCACAAACCGCAATAAGCCGTTCCACCTCTTCCAAAGTTAAAACTGCAGGAAGATTACGCTGAATTCGAGGCGTATCCAAAAGTTTGGCGACATTCTCCGTTACCAATTTTTCCCGTACCAGAAAGAAGAAAAACGTCCGCAATGACGAAATCCGCCGAGCCAGAGAAGTCTTCTCCAAGTTCTTTTTGGACTCACGCACCACAAACTGTTCCAGAACCCCAAGGTCCACCTCCCGAAGAGAATGATATCCCACCTGGCTCAAAAATTGAAGGAAGAATGTCACATCTTGATGATACGCCATGATGGTGTTATCCGACAATCGCTTTTCCCAGAAAAGGAATTGCAGAAAAGACTCAAGGACTTCTTCAAACTCTGGCTGCATACCGTTCCTGGAGTAACCTTTTCAAAAAGAGCACCACGGTCACAACCACTACACAGGCCAATTGTCCCAAAGTCAAGAATCTTCCGATGGTAAAGGGTTCTTCCCTAAAATATTCCATAAAAAAGCGGGCCACACCGTAAAGCCAAAGATAATCGAGAAAGAGTGCTCCAGGAAAATGGGGTCGTCGAGAAATCCAGAGCAAAATGAAAAAAATGATCAGGGAGTACCCCAGGGAATAGATTTGCGTGGGATAACGAAAACCAGAAAGGTGGGGAAATTTGACCCCCAAAGGGAAAAATGAGTAGGCGCAAACCCGTCCATAACAGCACCCATTCAGGAAACAACCAATCCTGGCAATCGCGTAACCCAGCGCAATTGGTGGAGCGAAAAGGTCAAAAAAGGCCACCAGGTTATACTTTCTTCTCACAATATAGGGGATCGTAAGAAGCAAGGCCCCGGCAATGCCTCCATAAAACGTTAATCCACCTTCTCGCACCGCGAAAACTTTCCCCAGATTCTCGCTATAATAATCCCAGTGCAGGAGTACGTAAGCCAATCGTGAACCCACTACCGCTCCAATCACACAGAGCGAAGCCACTTCCATCACAGCCTCTTTACTCACCCCATATTTTGAAGAATGGGATAAAGCCCACAGAACACCAACCAAAAAAGCAAGCCCAAGCATCACCCCGTAAGAATAAATGGGAAAATTTCCCAGAAAAAAGAGAACTGGACGCATCAGAACACCACCTTTGTTTTGGTATCGACAATTTCAACCCACACCCTCCCAGGGTTGACTCGCAGCTCTTCGCCATTGTCGTAATAGAATCTGGTCTTATCCCGCAGAGTTTTCTTTTCCCACCGTATGGGCAACACCACACCGTCACTAAAAACAAAGCCTTGACCCTGCCCGACAAATCGGATCTCCAGACGCCCTTCTTCGTCTTTCACCACGTGTTCGGTCATCTGGACGATCACCGTGGAACAGGAAATCTGCACCCCAGAACTACTGTCGGTATGGGGCTGTCCATTAACAAAACGGTCATATTCTCTTTTACCTTCGTTGAAGGCAAATTTGACCATGTAGTCACCAGCATAACGAATCTCCAAGGCTGATGCTTTTCCTCCAGATGGTGCATTCACCGATGCAGAAGCAACTCCAAATCCCGCACTTCTGACCGGTCTATTGTACCCTAACTTCTGGGCTTCCTGACGCAGAGAAACCACCGAAGTATAAAGATTATGGGGTGGACGCCGCTCCTTCTCCCTCCAGAAAGGTTGAAAGTGGCTCATTTCATCAATATGGTCCAAAGCCAGCTCTTTCATATACGTATAGGCTTCGACACTCCCTCCACTGTGCACAAAGATGGCATCGTGCTCCAGCGCTTTCAGAGCAAAGTATGGACGAGCACTCCGTACCGGTCCAACACGATCCACCGTTTCAGAAGAAAATATCGCTAAAAATCTGGTAATGCCTCCTTCGGCCATGATTTCATATACCACATCAGCTTTGGAAAGCCCTGCCTGCGGTCGAGCTTGAGGAGCATTTTCCACAATCACTGCAATGGGTCTTTTGGTAAATGGAGAGCGCTTTTCAACACTCGTGGTGGGAGGGAGCAGTTCTCCGGTGGCCATGGTCTCGCCCACAGTGCTTTCCACCCTTTGCATTCCCTCCTGCGCCAAATGAGCAAGACGAGAGGATTGTCCTGCTTCGTCAAGTTGTCCCTTAATGGTCGATTCTGCCTCAGCACCCTGCCACTTCATGCTTTCTTCGACTTCGATATTTTCACCCGGGTTAAAAAGCCGCGCTCCCGATGGTGAAGTCTTTTCCACGATGTTCTCTGCTTGAGGAAGTTCCACAGGAGGCTTGGGAACCCGTACCTGTTCTTTTCGCTGTTCCATTTCCGAGGCTATTTCACTCTGCACCTGCGGCACCTCCTGAGCCTCAGCCTTTTGCATTTCTGGAGGAGGGTTCAGTTCCGCCAGTTCCGCGGTTTGGGGCACCGTTCCCTGTGGTTTCTTGAGAGAGGGAATTTCCATCAGTTCCACCACCACCGGTTTCTCCTCGCTGGGCCGGTTATAATGAAAGGAAAGCCAGTAAATCGAGATCACGGCAAGAACCACAAGATTCACCACTAAAGAGAATACCAGAGAAAAAGACCAGATTCTCCTTTCGTCCCAGACCAGACGACTCACTCTCCTTCTCCTTCCGGTTGTGTGGCAATGGCCATTCGTTCTGCCCCTGCTCTCCGGGCAAGGTCCATCACCTTGACCACATTCCCGTGGAGCACTTTTTTGTCGGCCTCGATGACCACCATACTCTCCGGGTCTTTTCGCAGGGAGGCCACGAGCACCTTAGGAAGTTCATTCCAGTCGGTGAGCCCTCCATCCACATAAAGCATGTTATTCTCAGTGACGGTGATGGTGATGGTTTTGGCTTCCTCAAGCTTGGAGAAGTTGGCTGAGGGAAGGTTGACTCTGGCCCCACTCTCCACACTGATAAAGGTCGTAGTCACCACAAAAAAGATCACCAGTTGCAAAACCACATCCACTAAGGGAGTGATGTTGATATCCGGTTTAGTTCTGGTCTTCCGTTGCCGAAATCGGAACATGGTCCTTCTCTCCCTCGGGGAGAGCGATATCCTCCAAATCAATCATCGGATGGGTGGTTTCCATCACGTCCAAAAGCTCCGTGCTCAACCGCTCGATATCACTGACGATGTGTTCTGAGAGACGAGAGAGGTAGTGATGAATCACCACCGTTGGAATGGCAACCGAAAGCCCTGCTGCCGTGGTGAGGAGGGCTTCAGAAATCCCCCCCGCCATCTCGGTTGGTTTCCCCACTCCCACCGCCGCAATAACACTAAAAGTCTTAATCATCCCAGTGACTGTTCCCAGAAGCCCAAGAAGTGGGGAGATGTTGGCAATGACCACCAGGGTGGAAAGCCGCCGTTCATAGAATGGTAACTCCTGCATTGCTTTGATCTCCATCGCCTCTCTGGCTTCCTTCGGTTGACCAGCAAAGTATTTCTTTAAACCAGCCAGGATGATGCGGGAGGCCGGCATCTGAAATTTCTGGGTAATCTCAAGAACCCCCTGCAGGTCCTTCCGGGAAAGGGCTTTGCGAACTGCTCGCAGATATTTTTTGACCTCTTCTTTTGCATGCCGGAGCACATACCATCGCTCCAGAAAAATGGCCAGGGACACCACCGAACAGGCCACGATGGGATACATGACGTATCCGCCTTTAGCAATGATGGAGAAAAACTGCATGCACTAACCTCCTACTATTCAGGGTGAGAAAATGGTTTCTTTTCCAAATCAGAATAAGTGTAATGCCATTTCACTCCTGGGTCAATAGAGCCAGGCGTTCCTCAGCCTTAGACTTCCATAAGCTGTCCTGACTTTTCTCCACAGTTAGCCGATAGGCTTTGACTGCTTCTTCCAGGTTCTCAAGGTACTCCCAGGACATTCCCAGGTAGTATGCAGCCCGGTCAAAGTATGCACTCTCTCCAGCCTGAACAATGTGCTGAAACGCATCGGCCGCCTTCCCAAACTCCTGAATCCTGAGAAAAACGGTTCCCAGACGATACCAGGCATAGAGTCGATTTTCTAAACTCCATCCTTCACGATGCACCAGATTTTCTAATACTCCTACGGCTTCCTCATACGCACTTTCCTGTATCAGGATATCAGCCAGAAGAGACATTAACTCTTCTTCATGTTTTCCCTGAGGAAACTCTGTACGGTAAGAAGAGATGAGCTTTTTGCTCTCATCCATCTTGCCCACAAAGTATGCCGACCAAGAAGCGAGGTACAGCAATTCTTCCTTTTCAGGATGCTGTGGATAGGAACGGAAAAATTCCCACACGGTTTCCAAAAAAGCCTGATACTCTTTCAGAGCATACAGTTCCTCTAGAAGGAGCAAAACGGCTTTTTCTTTGACCGTATCAACAGTAATCAAATCCTCCAGAATTTTTCGACTTTCAGGCAAGTTTCCCTCCTTATAGTAGGCTACAGCCACCCGCCATAGAATCTCCGGGCCACGGACCTCAGAAAGCTTACGATAAAACTGAATCACCCCGGACCAATCCCCTTTTCGATAGGCAAGGTCCAGAAGATAAAAACAAGCTTCTTGAAAAAAGCCCTCTTCTGAAGAAGCAAGCGACCGGGATAAGTGGTCATACGCTTCGTCAAAATGGCTCAGGAAATAATGAGCCTTACCAAGGAGAAAATGAACAAGGTGCTGGCGATTGGTAAAACCAGTCCCGTCTCCGAGCTGAGAAATAACTGTGAAATAATCCCCCTTTTCCATAGCTTCCAGAGCTTTCTTCAGGAGTTCAGCTTCTCTATCTCCCAGTATCTCTTCAGGGTTCTTTCCTGCCTGTCGCAAAACCTCTTCTGCTTGTTCCTTTCTTCCAAGTTGATGATACGCCAAAGCCAAGATTAAAAGATATTCTTCCTCCAGTCGGCCAGTTTTTTCCTCCAGTACAATCAAATCATCAACGACGCCCTGCCAATCTTCTTGCTGAAAACGCAGTTTAACCCGAAAACGGAGAAAATCAACCGGGAAAACGTTGAGTATCTGTCCCTCAAGACTACGAATGGCATTTCCTGCCTCCTGAACCATTCCCTTTTCTAGATAGGAAGAAGCCAGCTTCAACCGGGCTTCAATCAGAAATTTCCCCTGAGGATACGAAGAAAGGTACTGGGTAAAAGCGATGATAGCCTGTTCCCAATCTTTTTGGCGATACCAGCTATCTGCAGCCAGAAACGTTCCCTCGTCTCCTTTGAGTTTCTCAAAGGTTGAGCGAGCCTCCTCTTCCCTTCCCAAATGGCGATAGACATATCCCAGCATTTCCAAAACTTGTGAGGAAAAATCGCTTCGGGGATAACGTTCCGTAAACCTTTTCAGAGCAGTGAGTGCTTCTGGCCACTTCCCTTCTTCATAAAAACTCAAAGCGTAAAAAAATGAAGCCTTTTCTAAAAACCTGCTCTCTGGAAACTGAATCTGAAATTGCTGAAATGCCAGACGGGCTCTCTTATAATCCTGAGTTCGGACCAACACTTCAATCCTCAACGCCTCAGCTTCTTCCATAAACTCGGCATAGGGATAATTCATGATAATTTCCTCAAGAACTAAAACTAGATCCCCAAATTGCTTGAGTTCGAAATCCGCCGTGGCGATACCCCACAATGCCTGTCCCTTCATTTCCCCTTCCAGATTGTCCTTGGCCTTCAGGTAATGAGAAAGGGCTTTGGACCATTCCCCCTTCTCACCATAAATCTCTCCCAAAAGAAGATGGGCCTCACCAAGAGCATCATTGACTGAGATAGCTTGCTCAAGCCAGGCTTTAGCTTTTTCCCTCTCTCCCCAGGCAAACAACTCATACCCCGTATTGTACGCATACCAGGCTTTATCCTCAGGAGTGGAGAGTAAGCTGGCTACTCTCTCGCGTTCCTCCACATACTCTTTGGTGCGACCCAACCGATAATAACAGCGCGCCAGATATTCATGGGCCTCAGAGAAAGCAGGGTTTTCCACGATTGCTTCTTTAAAAAATTCAATCGCCTCCTGATAATTTCCCTTTTCATACCGCTCATAACCACTCTGAAAGTTTCGCACCGCTTTTCTCCCGTACTTTTTTTCCTGCTGAGTTCGATCCAGAAAACGTCTGGCCTGACTGTTGAAGGGATCGAGTTCCAAAACCTTCCCCCAAGCCTTTTCAGCTTCCGACAACTTTCCTGCTTCGTAGAGCGTTCTCCCCAACCAGTAATATGCTTCTTTAAAACTGGGATTGAGGTGAATCGCTTCCTTGAGGTACTCCTCTGCTTCGGGTAGACTCCCCTGAGCAAAGTATTGATATCCCTGGGTGTACGCTTCATACGCAGACTTTCCAAAAATCCGGGCTTTTCCCGCCAGCTGAAAAAAATATTGCGCCTCTTTGGAGTGGGGATCCAGCTCATAAGCTTTCGCATAGGCTTTTTCCGCTTCATCGGTTCGATCCGATTCATAGTAGATCCGACCCAGAAGGAGATACGCTTCCACCAGATTGGGATTGAGCTCTGTTGCTTTGGTAAGATTGGCGATGGCCAGGTCTAGGCTCTTTTGATGAAAATATGAATATGCCAGACGAAGGTAAACCTGAGCAATGAGGGAAGCGTTGACCCTTCTCCCATGATTGAGCTCCCTCAAGTAGAGGTCCCATGTTTCTGCTTCTTTTGCCCACCATCCCGTCTCCCGATACATGTTTGCTAAGTAGTAATACGTTTCAAGGTAAGCTGGTTCTCGCCTGATAGTTTCCCCAACCAGGGCAAATGCCTCACGCCACAGGGGCTGATCAGGATACTGTTTCTCACCATAGGTCCTGATGGCTTCGTCAACCTTGATGAGTCCCTGATAAAGGGGAAAGAGATTGACCAGAGATGGAACCGATATGGACAATTGGGAAAAGAACGTTTCGATACCCAGGACTTCCATGGTCTTTTGAGCCACATACAAAGCAGCCAGATCCATTCTTTCCCCGTCGAACATTTCGCTGGGAATGTCGATGTAATCTCCCTGAACAAGTCGGTGTAAGCGGGGGGTAACGATAATTCTGTCCCGACCGGCCACTTCCCGATGACGGAAAGAACCAATCAAAACATAATCACAATTTGCCCTTTTTCCCAATGATTGGGCAGCTGTAGGGACAAAAAGTGTATCCCAGGAAATACGGGAAGCCCGAACCAGATTATCGACAGAAAAAACGTCAGGGACTTCAACGTTCTTTTGCTCTTCCAGCACCCTTTTAATCCAATCTCGAATGAGATACCCCCAGTGGGGTTCTTCGTTGTTTCGATCGATAAAAGGAAGAAGAGCAATGGTCAGAGCATCTTCAGCCCAGGAATATTCCATCAGTAACATTCCCCAAAATAGGACCAAAATCATTCCCCACATAATGCCTTTTTTCCAGTTCATTATTCTTCCTCTCCTTCCGGTTGTGTGGCAATGGCCATTCGTTCTGCCCCTGCTCTCCGGGCAAGGTCCATCACCTTGACCACATTCCCGTGGAGCACTTTTTTGTCGGCCTCGATGACCACCATACTCT
>JBDIWM010000015.1 GCA_039638595.1 Atribacterota bacterium | reverse complement strand
CGAACTTGTGGATATCGTCGACGGGGTGGTGAAAGTTCGATTGAAAGGAATGTGTGGCGCCTGCCCTATGTCGATGATTACCCTGAAAGATGGAATTGAAAGGGTAGTGAAAGAGGAAGTTCCCGAGGTAAAATCAGTCGAGCAGGTCTTTTAACCCTAAAAGAGGACAGGAGAGTCCTCTTTTAGGGGTTTTATGAACTTGCTTCATTTCGTGGTTTGTCAAAGATCTCCATTAAAGAGGAAAGTTACTTTGCTTACACAGAAATGTGATGGAAATCACTCATTACGGAGTATAATCCAATACAGAAATCCTACGAAGAAACTTCCTCCTACTATGTTTCCCAGAGTGACTGGGAAAAGGTTGGTAAAAATGACTTGACCCCAGGTGATGGGTGATGCTTCTCCCAGGTATTTTTGTGCCATTATTCCTGCAGGGAAAAAGTACATGTTGGCAATACTGTGCTCATAACCGAGGGCTACAAACGTGGTGATTGGGCCAGGAATGGCCAGAATACGATTTAGGTTGTTTTCCGCCATGATACAGAAGAAAACCGCAAGACAAACCAACCAGTTGCAGAGTATTCCCCTCACGAAAGCCTCGGAAAAAGTAAGACTGATTTTAGTCTGAGCAATATCTGCTATACGCTGTACCAGCACTCCTCCTCCCATTTTAAAAAGACCGGAGTGGGCGTAAAGTAGAGCAAGAAAGAAAGAGCCCAGAAAATTTCCCAAGTATACAACCAACCAGTTATAAAGGGTTATTTGGACGTAGCGGTACCCATGGAAACACTGCGCAAAAAGAAGGCAGTTTCCAGTGAATAGATCAGCTTTGCCCAAGACCACCATGACCAGTCCTACCGAGAAAGCCACGCCTCCCAGAAGTTGAGTCATCCCGAACGAGAGAACTGGCACTGCCGTGACCAGAGTGAAGAGTTGACTAGCAAAACCGATGTACACGCCAGCCAAAATTCCTCCAATAAAAAGGCTGAGGGCATCTTTTTGATTTTTAACCTGACACCATTTGACGAAAGTCTCCTTTCCTGACATATTTTCCTCCTTCTCATAACTTAATAATTTTTTAAAATTATATATCTATTTTATAGATTTTTCTCCTTTTTTTTGCTAATATTATTTTCAAATAATAGAGAGGGAGGGTTTCGATATGGCAGAAGTACTGGAACAGATTGCTCAGGAGCTTTTCGCTGGGAATGCTAAGGCAGTAGCTGAGTTGGTTCAGAGAGCCCTTGACGAGGGCATGACTCCGGGAGATGTTTTAACTGGTGGACTCATTAAGGGAATGAACGAGGTGGGGGTAAAGTTTAAGAACAACGAAATCTACGTCCCCGAAGTGCTCATTGCGGCTCGAGCTATGAAAGCAGGGATGGAAATTCTAAAGCCAAAACTTTCAGAGACTGGAGTAAAACCAATGGCGAAGATGGTCATTGGAACCGTGAAGGGGGACCTCCATGACATCGGGAAGAACCTGGTTTCCATGATGATGGAAGGAGCAGGTTTTGAAGTGATTGATTTGGGAATTGACGTACCAGCTGAAAAGTTCATTCAGGCTGTTAAGGAAAATGATCCTCAGCTGGTGGGCATGTCGGCTCTTCTTACCACTACCATGGTGCAGATCCGGGAAAACATCAAAGCTTTCAACGAGGCTGGTATCAGGGATAAGGTAAAGATTATGATTGGTGGGGCACCGGTAACCCAAAAGTTTGCTGATGAAGTTGGTGCTGATGGGTATGCACCCGATGCAGCTTCTGCAGTGGATAAGGCCAAGGAACTTTTGCATTTTAACTGAAGAGAAAGGGGGATTACCCCCTTTTTTGAACGCTTTTAATTAATTAACTTAACTAACGAATAATTAAGACACAAAATTTTCGGGAGGGAGATTATGCTCAGTGATCTTGAAATTGCCCAGAGAGCAGAAATGCAACCTATCACGGAAATTGCCCGGTCATTAGGTCTGGAGGAAGAGGATATTGAGCTTTACGGAAAGTATAAAGCAAAGGTTTCACTGGAAGTTTTGAAAAAGTTTCACCACCATCCACTTGGCAAATATATCGACGTTACCGCGATTACTCCGACTCCGCTGGGAGAGGGAAAAACCGTAACCACCATCGGTCTTTCGATGGCTCTTAATAGAATTGGTAAAAGGAGCATCGTCTGCATTCGACAGCCGTCCCTGGGTCCGGTATTTGGGATTAAAGGTGGTGCTGCGGGGGGCGGATATTCGCAGGTAGTTCCTATGGAAGATTTTAACCTTCACCTGACCGGGGACACCCATGCCGTTTCGGCAGCCCATAATCTTCTTTCTGCCTTCATTGATAATCACCTTTTTCATGGAAATCAACTTGGTATTGACCAGTTCAGTATAAGCTGGCCTCGGGTGGTGGACATCAGTGATCGTGCCTTGCGAAAGATCGTTCTCGGTCTTGGGGGAAAGGATAATGGGATTCCCCGGGAGAGTGGCTTTGATATTGCGGTGGCTTCAGAAGTCATGGCAATTTTAGCATTAACCACGGATATTTTTGACCTCCGCAAGAGGTTAGGAAAAATTGTAGTTGGATACACGAAGGATAAAAAACCAGTTACGGCGGAGGATTTGCAGTGTGCTGGAGCCATGACGGTGCTTCTTCGAGACGCTATTAAGCCGAACCTTTTGCAGACTCTGGAAAATACCCCCTGTTTTGTGCATGCTGGACCTTTTGCCAACATTGCCCATGGGAATAGTTCCATCATTGCGGACCAGATTGCATTGAGATTGAGCGAGTACGTGGTGACTGAAAGTGGTTTTGGAGCTGATTGTGGGATGGAAAAATTCATGGATATTAAATGCCGTTATAGTGGTCTTAAGCCTGATTGCGTGGTGATGGTCTGTTCCATCAGAGCTTTAAAGATGCACAGTGGTAAATATAAGGTGGTGCCTGGGAAACCCCTGGATGCAGAAATTATAAAGGAAGATCTTGATGCCCTGGTAAAAGGGTCAGAAAACCTCATAAAGCAAATTGAGAATGCCCGTCTTTTTGGGGTACCAGTGGTCGTAGCAATTAACGTTTTTTCTACCGATACCGACCGGGAAATTGAAACAGTGCAAAGGATTGCCCTGGAAAATGGTGCCTTTGCGGCTACAGTTTCTGAGGTATGGGCTAGGGGAGGAGAAGGCGGCCGGAAACTTGCTGAAGCGGTTGTCCAGGCCTGCGAGGAACCGAATCGATTCCAGTTCCTCTATCCTCTGGACATTGCGATTAAGGAAAAAATTGAAATCATCGCCACCAAAGTGTATGGTGCTGATGGTGTTGTGTATGAGCCCATGGCAGAGGAGAAAATAAAACAATTTACCGACTTTGGTTGGGATAAGCTCCCAATATGCATGGCGAAAACCCACCTTTCTCTTTCTCATGACCCGAAGTTAAAAGGAAGACCTCGAAATTTCAAACTTCCCATCCGGGACATTCGTCCCTCTATTGGTGCTGGTTTTCTTTATCCTCTTTGTGGTGAAATGCGTACCATGCCTGGATTGCCCTCTGTGCCAGCAGGAAATAAAATTGATATTGATTCTGAAGGAAACGTGATTGGTCTATTCTGAGAAAAGAGGAGGCAAACGTTTTGGATTTTGACGTCCTGATTTTAGGAGGAGGAGTGGCAGGATTGAAAACTGCAGAGTATCTCCAGAGTGATTTTCGGGTTGCCGTTCTGGAGGAGGAAAGATCCCCAGGGGGTCTTGCTTTGCAGCTGGGGTGTAAGGCCACTTCAGAGTGTCTATACTGTGGGGTTTGCAGAGCGCTCTCGGTGAAGAGGAAAAAACCAGAGTTTCCGGTATTCTCTGGGCGGACGGTTCAGGAAGTGCAAAAGAAAGCAGAAATGTTTTTCCTGTTTACCAATCGAGAAGTTCTCAATGGAAGGGCTCTCGTTGTTGCCACTGGTGCTTCCCCTTTTGATGCTCGAGAATTACCCAATTTAGGTTGGAAAAAGTTCCCAAATATTTATACCGGATTTGAAATTGAAACGAGTCTAAACCAGGGTATTTTTCAAAAGTTTGCCCACTGGAGGAGAATAGCATTTGTACAGTGCGTTGGTTCAAGAAACGTTAAAGAGAAACGTGGATACTGTTCTCAAGTGTGCTGCCGCTATGCTCTGCGTCTGTCTGAGGATTTACTCTTTCTGTATCCTCAGCTGGAAATCGACTTTTACTACATGGATCTCCAGATAGTCGGAAAGAAGACCGAGAAACTTTGGGAAACAACAAAGAAAATTCGGCTGGTACGGCAAATGCCTTTTGAAGCGAAGGAAAAGGACGGAAAGATTTTCTTGATTTTAGAAGGGAACTCTGGCGAGGAGCCCTCAGGATATGATGCAGTTATCCTTTCGGTGGGTATGGTTCCCTCACCAGGAACGCAAAAAATTGGGGAGATGTTACGGCTCAATTTTACTCCTGAGGGATTTATCAGAGATTATGGTGAGGGGACCACTTCACAGGAAAGAGTTTTTGTTTGCGGAACTGCCTGTGGTCCTCGCGATATCGAGGGCAGTCTGCATAGCGCCTGGCAAGTTAGCCAGAGAGTCCGAAAAACGATAGGGAGGATAAAGCTTTGAGGAAAGCACTCTGGCTTTATACAGACAATTGGAGCGTATCACCTTCCTGGATTTGGGAAGTGCAAAAGAAAACAGGGATTGACATAAAAGTGAAAAGATACGATGAAGATTTTTCTCCTGAATCTTTTGAGGAAATCTTTATTCTAACTGACAGTTTTTCCTGGGATAGAGAGCGAACGCTCAGATTCGCTCTAGAAAGAAAGGTAAATCCATTGAAAATCAGGGTTTTCCCCTGGGAAGAAATACAGCATGCTTTCCCCACCAAGGCTCTACAAACATTCGAACATTTCTTTATGGATGCTATAAAAAGGCAAAAGAAACCCCCCTCTGTTAAGGCTACTCAGCTTCTGCCCGAAAAACGAGTGCTCGTTACTCCTCGTCGAGAGACGATGCTGGAAGAAGCACTGTCCCGCTTGGATATTCCATACATTGTGAGAAAGGAACCGCTTCTGGTAAAAAGAGAGGGAATAAACTTTCTTCTCTATGATTCCCCTTCAGGGGAAACAGTAGGAGCAATCATTCTTCTTCCTGAATGGGATGAAAAACCACCGCTTTTTATTCCTCCTGAGGTCGAAGAAACAAGACGAATACTTCCCCTTAACCAATTTAAGAATGGTATGACTCGAAAGACGATGCGAAATAAAACCCTTGTTTTCATTGTGCCTCCAGATAGTTCCTCATTGTTGGAGGATTGGAAAGAAGTCTTTGGGCTTTCTCGGCGCCTGGCCGAGAGGGAACGAGCACAAGTTTTCGTTTTGGCCCAGGAAATCGTAGTGGCTGGTGCTTCCTTAGAGCAAGAGTATCGCGAGGCTCGAAATCAGGGAGTTTTATTTGAAAAAGTCAGGATGGATGCGGTGAAGCTACAACCTACTTTAGAAATGCAAGGAGCTTGGGTGGAGTTTGAAACTGAAAGAGATGGATACAGCCTCAAAATCAGAGCAGACTGGGTGATCTATGTGCCTCGACGAACATATCTTCCCTTTCCCGCCATACCCTGGTGGAAAGGAGAAAAGGAAGAAGAGGAATTTGGCGACCTTGAGAACCCAAATTTACCACCTTTTTCTTCGTTTCTTGATGGGGTATTCGTCTTCTCCCGACGTGATCAGGACAACTTCCTACAGCTTGCCCAGGCAGTGGAAGAGTACTTGAACCAGGGAAGGCTTACTCTTTCCGAATGTGCTTCAGTCGATGAGGAAAAATGTGTGCTTTGTCTCACTTGTTTTCGAACCTGTCCCTGGAGAGCCGTCAGTATCGAGGGAGAGAGCAAGAGAAAAAAAGCCCGGATTAACTGGGAACAGTGTCATTTGTGTGGTATCTGTATGGCTTTTTGTCCTGCCTCAGCTATCGGAATCAATAGCCTGTATACCGAAGATTTTTTCTTTATCAAGTCTACCTGGAGTGAAGAACAATGAGGATTGCATCGATTGGTTGTAATCAAGGCGGTTTTACGGCGCTCCTCCGCTTTCTTGAGGTATTTCCAGAGCATGAAATGGACGTTATGGCTGTCCCCTGCTTAGGGGTGGTTAATGAGGAAATGATGTTGAAGGTTTTGGAAAACGGCTATCAGTATTTGATTTTGGCGGGCTGTCCTTTGGGAAGTTGTGTGAATCAGCGAGGAAGTGATTTTGCATTTCGGAAAACTCAAAGAGTGAATACTCTTCTAAAAGAAGCGGACATCGATAAGAAAGTTGCGTGTGTGTTGGTCACAGCCGAAAAGGTGGGAGAGATTCAGAGAGTCCTTGAAAGTCTCTTATTGAACACCGTGGGAGAATCAAAATGATTGTTGGAGAGAGGAAACCCATTCGCGAAATCGTAGATAACCTAAAAACTTCTCGGAGTGTGCTGGTTTTAGCTTGTGGGACCTGTGTTACGGTATGCATGTCTGGGGGGGAGAAAGAAGCCAGGGAACTTGCTGCTATCCTCCGTTTGAAAGGATTTACAGCGCAAGCTTCGGTGGCGGAGAGGCAGTGCGAACCGGAATTCAACCTTGTGCTTCAAAAGGAGATTGCTTCGTACGAGGTGCTCCTTTCGTTGGCCTGTGGAATTGGAACTCAGGTTCTCTCCGAATGTTTTCCTGATAAGTTGGTTTTACCCGGTCTCAATACCACCTTCATGGGGGCGCCGGTCCACCAGGGAATATGGGAAGAACGCTGCTCAGGATGTGGAGATTGTACCGTTCATCACTTTGGGAATGTTTGTCCGGTGACTCGCTGTGCCAAAAGCTTACTCAATGGTCCCTGTGGAGGATCGAAAGGTGGTAAGTGTGAGGTGAAGTCAGAGCGGGATTGTGCCTGGCAGCTCATCTACGACCGTATGAAAATGCAGGGTAGGCTGGAAGAGCTTCTCTCGATTCAACCACCCAAAAATTGGTCTTCCTCTCGGTATGGGGGTCAGAGAAAGATGCTTCGTGAGGACGTGACATTATGAGCTTTTTAGCAGAAATTCTTGGTAGGGGAATCTTTGCTGTTACGGCTGAAGTGGGACCACCTAAGGGAACCGAAAGAAGTATCATTGAGAAAAAATGCTTGCAGTTACGAGGGTATGTTGACGCGGTAAACATCACCGATAACCAGACCGCCATTGTGCGCTTAAGTAGTCTTGCCAGTTGTCTTATCGCTCAGGATTGCGGAATAGAGCCAGTAATGCAGATGGTATGTCGAGATCGTAATCGCATTGCACTCCAGAGTGATTTTTTGGGAGCCTGTGCTCTGGGAATTGAGAACATCTTGTGCCTTACCGGTGACCACCAGAGTATGGGCAACCATCCTCAGGCAAAGAATGTTTTTGACGTCGATTCTGTCCAGCTTCTCAGTATTTTCCATAACATGCGTGACAGAAAGATTTTTGAAAATGGTGAAAATTTGAAAGGAGAAGTCAAAGTTTTTCTAGGCGCTGGGGAAAATCCTTTTGCTGATCCCATGGAGTTCCGGGTGTACCGTCTGGCAAAAAAAATCCAGGCGGGAGCCCAATTTATTCAAACGCAAGCTGTTTTTGATGTGGAGGCATTCTCCCGCTTCATGGAAGAAGTACGAAAGATGAAGCTTCATGAAAGGGCGTTCATTCTTGCCGGTGTCATACCAGTGAAGTCTATCCAGGCTATGCACTATATGCAAAAAGAAGTGCCTGGTCTTGTAATTCCTCAATACCTCGTGGAGAGGATGAAAAGGTCAGAGGACCCAAAGGAGGAAGGAGTTAAAATCTGTGTGGAAATTATCGAGGAACTAAAGAGAATAGAAGGAGTTCGAGGAGTGCATATCATGGCCATTGCCTGGGAAAGTATTGTACCGGAGATCGTCAAAAGGAGTGGCCTATACCCTCGACCCTTAAGAGAGGTTGAGTAACCATGATAGAAGAACGGTTGATTGATCCACAGTTTAAGTACCGGGTTGCTTCGCGTACCGGAGGAGAAGGGTTGCTGGTATGCTTTTCTTGTGGAGTGTGCACAGCTGGATGTCCGGTGGCGGAAGTGGAGGCGAATTTTAACCCCCGGCGCATTATCCATCAGGTTCTTTTAGGGGAAAAAGAAAAGGTGCTTACTTCTAAGTACCTGTGGATGTGTGTGGGGTGTTACCGCTGTACCGCCCACTGTCCCCAAGATGTTGAATTCACCAACATTCTCAAAGTCCTTCGAGAAATCGCCGTAGAAGAGGGATACGTGAGCAAAGAGTGGAAGGAGATTGTCGAAGACCTGGATCGAAGAACGCAGAAGCTACGGCGCGACTGCCTCGATTACCTTTTTGAGAATGCCATTTTTTCCTTTCCTAGATACCTCGGTTTTTATCAGAAAGAGATTGAAAAACTCTCTTTTGTAGATGGAGGGAGGGAAGATGAGCGATAACCACCTCAGCGGAGCAGTAATGGTGGTTGGTGGTGGTATTGGAGGAATCCAAGCTTCTCTCGACCTTGCAAATGCTGGCTTTAAGGTATACCTGGTGGAAAAAGATTTTTCCATTGGGGGAATGATGGCCAAGCTCGATAAAACTTTTCCCACCAATGACTGCGCCATGTGTATTCTTTCTCCGAAACTGGTGGAGTGTGGGAGGCATCTCAATATTGAGGTTCTTTCTTACGCTGAGGTTGAGTCGATTCAAGGTGTGCCGGGTGATTTCACCGTAAAAATAAGACAGAAAAGCCGATTTGTGGACGTAACGAAGTGCACCGGGTGTGGAGATTGTGCAGTCGTTTGTCCAATAAAGGTACCAAATGAATTCGACGGAAACCTTTCGGAACGTAAAGCCATTTATCGACCTTTTCCTCAGGCTTTTCCCAGTGCCTTTGGAATTAGAAAAAGAGGTGTACCAAACTGTCAGGCTGCCTGTCCTCTGGAACAGAAAGCCGAAGGATATGTAGCTTTAATCCGAGAAGGACGTTTTGAAGAAGCGCTTCGAGTGGTGCGTATGGACAATCCCTTTCCTGGTATCTGTGGTCGGGCTTGTCACCATCCCTGTATGGAACAATGTCAAAGGGGACTTCTTGATGAGGCAGTGGGAATTCCATATTTGAAGAGATTTTTGGCTGACTTTGAAGTGAAAAACAACATTGTTGCTCTTCCTAAAAAACAGGAAGAACAACAAAAGCGTGTTGCCATCGTGGGCGGTGGCCCCAGTGGGTTGAGCTGTGCATACTTTTTGCGACTCCTGGGATACCAGGTCACCGTATTTGAAGCCCAGGATCGCTTAGGTGGAATGATGACGCTGGGGATTCCTGCGTATCGCTTGCCAAGGGATATTGTGGAACGAGAGATTAATACCATTAAAAACATGGGTATTCAGGTTGCGTTGCAGAAGAGATGGGGAAAAGATTTCACAATTGAAGATTTGTTCCAGAACGGTTTCCAGGCGGTATACCTGGCCTGTGGTGCCTGGAAAGGGCTGAAAGCAGGAGTGGAAGGTGAAAACCACCCCCGGATTGTGGATGGTTTAAGTTATCTCATGCTGCTGAATAAGGGCGAAGAAGTGCCGGACGCCGAGACAGTAGTGGTCATAGGCGGTGGTAATGTGGCTATCGACTGCGCTCGAAGTGCCTTGCGGAAGGGAGCCAAAAAAGTAGCAATATACTACCGGCGTTCCCGGGAAGAGATGCCAGCCCGCGAAGAAGAGATTGAAGAGGCTCAGGAAGAAGGGGTAGAATTCTATTTTTGCGCCAGCCCCAAAAGGTTTTTGGAAAAGGATGGGAAACTTGTGATGGAAACCCACGTCATGAAGCTTTGTGCTCCGGACGAATCAGGGCGTCGGAGACCAGAGGTCATTCCAGGGATGGAGTACGAAGTGGAAGCAGACCTTTTTATCGTGGCCATTGGTCAAAAGATTGAACTTCCCGAGAGCGGTGTTGAACTGACTTCCTGGGGAACTGTGGCTACGGATGAAAATCTTCATACCTCCCGAAAGGGTGTTTTCGCCGGTGGAGACTTTGTGCTCGGTCCAGCAACTCTGGTTGAAGCCATTGCTCATGGGAAAAGGGCTGCTTTTGCCATTGACCGGTATCTTGCGGGGAAAAATGGGGACGTGTTATCCAAAATTCCCGCCCCATTGCATCTACCCTGGAAAGAACGAAGGATAGCAAGGGTGCAAACTCCAAAACGTGCTATTGATGAACGGATCAAGGGGTTTTTAGAGGTGACTCAAGGGTACACGATTCAGGAAGCTCAAGAGGAAGCAAGAAGGTGTCTTTCCTGTGGGGAGTGTTCGGAGTGCATGCGCTGTGTGGAAGCGTGCCAGCGCCGGGCCATTCAGCACGAAGAAAGGGAATACACGAAAGAAATTCGGGTGGGAGCTCTGGTTTTTGCTACTGGGAGCGAAATTTTCGACCCGACTACAGCGTACCGTGAATTGGGGTACAAGAAGTACCCCAATGTGGTCACAAGCTTAGATTTCGAACGTATCCTCAATGCTTCAGGTCCTTTTCAGGGTAAAGTCGTCCGTCCATCGGATAAAAAGGTTCCTCAGAAAGTTGCCTTTATCCAGTGCGTTGGTTCTCGTGATGAGGAGCGGGGCCATTCCTACTGTTCGTCGGTGTGTTGTATGTATGCCATTAAAGAAGCTTTGGTGGCCAAAGAACACTTAGCGGTGGAAAAGAGGGCAGAGAGCGCTTGTGCTCTGTGTGGTTGTGAAACCTCCTTGCCTTTAGTTGATGAAAGGGAAGAAAAATCGATTCTTGAAGTGGCTGTTTTTGCTATCGATGTCCGAGCTTACGGAAAAGACTTTGAACGTTACTATGAACGAGCCAAAAAAGAGGGAATTCGGTTCATCAAGGGAAAAGTTGGGAATGTCCGTGAGTTAGAAAACGGTGACTTGGAAGTGACCTATGTTGATGAACGTGGTTTGGTGAAGAAAGAGGTTTTCGATCTTGTGGTGCTCTCGGTAGGATTGCACATTTCCCAAGAAGAACAGGAAAAGCTGGAAAACCTTGGTTTATCCATTGCCCCCTGGGGACTCCCGTATACCGACGCTTCCTCTCCCATTCATTCCACAAAAGAAGGGATATTTCTCTGTGGTACCATATCCTCTCCCAAGGATATTCCGGATACAGTTCAGGAGGCCAGTGCTTGTGCCTGTGAAGTGGCTTCTTTCCTTCACTCCGCGCGCTTCAGTGAAGTGCGGGAAAGAGAGTACCCGATAGAAAGAGATGTGAGCACAGAACCAGTGCGCATTGGAGTTTTTATCTGCCGATGTGGGATTAACATTGCTGGCATTATTGATACAAGTGTGCTGGTAGAGTGGGCACGGAGTTTTCCTGGTGTCGTTTACGCCGAAGAAAACCTGTACACTTGTTCTCAGGATACTCAGGAACGGATTAAGGAAAAAGTTCGTGAGTATGCCTTGAATCGAGTCATTGTTGCCTCATGTTCTCCGCGAACTCACGAAGGGCTTTTTCGGGAAACCCTCCGGGAAGCAGGGCTCAATCCTTATCTTTTTGAGATGGCTAACATCCGCGATCAGTGTTCCTGGGTACATCAGGAATGGCCTAAGGAAGCTACCGAAAAAGCCAAAGATCTTGTGGCTATGGCCATTGCCAAAGCTTCTCTTCTTGAGCCTTTGGTTTCCGTACCTCTGGCCATTCAGAAATCTGTACTGGTTGTTGGTGGTGGACTCTCAGGCATGGTGGCTGCCTGGGAAGCAGCGCAGCAAGGGCTGGAAGTGTACTTAATTGAAAAAGAAGAAGAGCTAGGAGGGAGATTACGGGAATTTCGTGAGTACTTCACTGTGGAAGGGCAGAACCTTGTTCAGATTAAAAACGAACTCGCAGCAAAAGTCAGCAACCATCCTCGAATTCACGTTATGGTCAAAAGCAGGGTCAAGGAAAGTAGCGGTTTTGTGGGCAATTTTGAGACGGTGATTGAAGAGGATGGACAGATAAAAACCATAAAACATGGAGGAGTGATTTTGGCAACTGGAGGGATATCGTACCATCCTAAAGAATTCCTATATGGAGAAGACCCGAGAGTGATGACTCAAACTGAACTGGAAAAAATCCTTGGAAAAGAAGGCTTCTCCCAACCTGGAAAAGTGGTTATGCTTCAATGTGTAGGTTCTCGAAACACGGAGCATCCGTACTGTAGCCGGGTTTGTTGTCTTACAGCCATTAAAAACGCATTAAGAATTAAAAAACTCTATCCCGAAATGGAAGTGTATATCCTCTATCGCGATATTCGCAGTTATGGTCTTTACGAACGGTACTACCGGGAAGCTCGCCAAATGGGTGTGGTTTTTATCCCCTTTGCGGATGGTGATAATCCGGTGGTTTTCCGTGAGGATAATCAACTCTTGGTGCGGGTGCGAACAACTATTCTGGATGAAGAAATAAATTTACCAGCAAACTGGCTTATCCTTAGCACTGGTATTGAGCCTGAAATTGGAAATCGGGAATTGGCCCAGATTTTCAAGGTTCCACTTAATCAAGATGGATTTTTCCTTGAAGCGCATGTGAAACTTCGTCCGGTGGATTTTGCCACAGAAGGCGTTTTTGTCTGCGGTTTAGCTCATGGCCCCAAGTTGGCTCAGGAAAGCATGATTCAGGCAAAAGCCTGTATTGCTCGCCTTATGACCATCTTGAGCAAGGAAATCATTCATGCTGAGGCCCAAATTGCCAGGGTCATGGAACGTTGGTGCACGGCTTGTGGGGACTGTGAACGAGTGTGTCAGTACGGAGCTGTCCGGATCAATTTTGAAAAGAACGTGGCTGAAGTGAATCCCGCTCTCTGCAAAGGATGTGGATTGTGCAGTGCAACCTGTAAGAGTGGTGCTATCACGGTACAGGGTTTTGCTCCGGAGCAAATCCTCTCGGAGGTGGAATACCTCTCATGGTAAACGAAAATCAATGGGAACCTAAAATTGTGGCGTTTCTCTGTCACTGGTGTAGTTACGCTGGGGCAGACCTTGCTGGTGTGAGTCGGATTCAGTATCCTCCCAATGTTCGGGTCATCCGTGTGCCGTGTTCAGGTGCCGTAAATCCACTATACATTCTCAGAGCGCTCCGTGAAGGTGCCGATGGGGTGCTGGTTTCAGGATGTCACCCAGGAGATTGCCATTACTTCAGTGGAAACTACTTTGCCCGTCGGAAATTCTTTCTCCTTAAGGAACTCTTGAATTGGCTGGGCGTAGAAGAGGAGCGCGTTCAATTTTCCTGGGTTTCGGCTTCCGAAGGGCAGCGGTTTGCCCAAGTAGTGCAGGATGTGGTGGAAAGTGTGAAGCGGATCGGTCCTTCCAAAAAGATGGTAAAGGAGTTTTCTTCCCATGTATGAAGAAGAAATCCGTGCGTTGAGCGTCAAAATCCTTGGTGAGGTCGAATGGATCATTGGTTATGCCCATGGTACTCTTCCTTTTCGAGCTCGCCCATTTTTGTGTCAGAAAAAGGAAGATGTTACCCAGCTCACTTTTAATCATTTTTGTGGACATAACCTCGTCAAGTACCTCCTGGATAGAAACGCAAAAGAGAGAAAGGTCGCCATCTTTGCTAAGGCCTGCGATGTGAGAGCAATCATGGTACTCATTCGAGAGAGACAGGTCAAACGGGAAAACCTCGTTATCGCTGGGATTCCCTGTTACGGAATGGTAGACCGAAAAAAACTTGAGGAACATTTCGGATCAGTTCGGCCCTCGGATTTTGAATGGCACTTAGATAGCTTTACTTTTCGAGGAAAGACCATGAGCATTGGTCCTTTTTTAGATGCAACCTGTCAGCGGTGTCTTCATCCCAATCCTCCGCTTTATGACTACTTAGTAGGCCAGGAGGTTCAGTACATCCCCCGGGAACGATGGAATCAGAATGCTCTAAAGAAAGTTGATACACTTTCTAGAGAAGAACGGTGGACGTTTTTTGCTGGGGAGTCCAAAAAATGCATTCGCTGTTACGCGTGTCGAAATGCTTGCCCTTTGTGCTACTGTAAGGAGTGTTTCGCCGAAATGCAACGCCCCTACTGGTTGAGCGGAGCAGCAACGCCCAATGAAAATTTGCTTTTCCACATTGGACGAAGCCTCCACATGGCAGGACGATGTGTAGAATGCGGGGCTTGTGAAAGAGCCTGTCCAGTCGGTATTCCCATTGCCCTTTTGCCCTGTAAGGTTGAGGAGTTAATTCGGGAAAACTTTGATTTTGAAGCTGGCGTCAACCCTGATAAAGAACCACCGCTTCTCACCTATCGGGAGAATGATCCAAATGAGTTCATCAGGTAAGAGGGATGATCATGAGAGAAAAACTTATTACTCTGGAAACGTTCAGGAAAAAGGTGGCCGAGCACAGTGATTCGTTCCTGGTCACCGAGCAGGCACAAAAAATGTATTGTACACTTCTTCCCCAGGGTTTGAGAGTGGTTAAAACACCGAAAGAGGTCGTTTTTCCAGAATGGGAGGAAGTGTATCGGTTTTCTTTTCAGGATCGAAGCTGGAAATTGACAGAAACAGCAGGAAATGATTCCACTTTGCGTTTCCTTTTCCTCCTTCCCTGCGAAGCGAAAGCGGTGGTTGAAGTTTTGGATGGCAATTTTTTGAAAAAAGACTACGTCGATAAAAATTACTGGCAGAGAAGAAAAAACCTTCGTCTTGTCATTCTCGGTTGCTCCACTATGCCAGAAACTTGTTTCTGTTCCCTTGTGGGGGGTAGCCCTCTATGGCGAGATAAAGAGAGTATTTTTGTTTTCCCTTTCCAGGAAAGACTCTATGTGGAAAATGATGACCTCGCGCTTTTTGAAGAGGGAAAGAGAATCGACGCCGAGCAAAGGAAGGCCCTGATGTTTGCAGAAGAAGAACTCAAAGCCAAACTCCCGCCGTCTTTACCGCCTGATTTTCCCCAAAAGCTTTATGCACACTTTGAGGAAACGATATGGAAAGAATTGACCTGGCGATGCATCAATTGCGGTGCCTGTACTTTTCTTTGTCCTACCTGTTACTGTTTTGACTTGTCTGTGGACGGAAGGTTACAAGGTTTGGCCCTAAAAACCTGGGACAGTTGTATGTTTCCCAAGTTTACTTTACACGCTTCTTCGCATAATCCTCGCCCCACCGGAAAGGAACGAGTGCGACAGAGGGTTATGCACAAGTTTTCTTATCTTCCGCTGCGAGAAGGATACTATGGATGTGTGGGATGTGGAATTTGCCGGGAAATTTGTCCAGTGAATTGGGACATTCGAGAAGTAGTGGAAAGGATGGCGAAACACATTGGATACTCTATCCGTACCTGTCAAGAACATCTATCTTCCTGAATTAGTTCTAATTCAGGAAGTCATTGAGGAAACCAAAGATATTAAAACTTTCCGTGTTCGACGCCCCCAGGATTTCGAGTATCGTCCTGGTCAGTTTGCTGAAGTTTTTGTCCCCGGAAAAGGAGAAGCACCGTTTTCCATCACTTCTTCGCCCACTCAAGAGGTACTCTTGGAATTCAGTATTAAAAGAACTGGTACGGTTACCGAAGCACTCCATCGACTAAATCCTGGAGAGCTTATTGGAGTGCGAGGTCCCTATGGAAATGGTTTTCCGATTGACTCACTTAAGGGACAAAACCTCCTCTTTGTTGGAGGAGGGATTGGACTTGCTCCACTTCGTTCCCTCATCAATTATGTCCTGAGTGCTCCGTACCGCAAGGACTTTGGTGAAGTCTTTATCCTTTATGGAGCCAGGACGCCTCAGGACCTTGTTTTTCGTTGGGAATTGGAGGCTTGGGGGAAGCGGAAGGATCTCTCGCTTCTTGTTACCGTGGATCGCGGAGAAAATTCTTGGAATGGAAGAGTGGGACTTGTCCCAGAAGTACTGAAAGAATTACGTATCGATGCACGAAATTTCGATGCCCTCGTATGTGGACCACCAATTATGATAAAATTTACCGTTAAAACGCTCCTTGAAATGGGTTTTCAGGCAAACCGTATTATCACCACTCTGGAAATGCGGATGAAGTGTGGTCTTGGTAAGTGTGGTCGGTGTAACATCGGTCCTTACTACGTCTGTAAAGACGGACCGGTTTTTTCGTACGAGGAATTACAGAATATGCCTGAAGAGTACTGAAGTCGAAAGGGAAACGCGATGACCTATCGGGAAGCCATCCAGTATCTCTATGGACTTATTGATTACGAAAAAACGCCCCTTTCATATTCTGATCTGAAGCTGGAGCGGATGCGGGAGCTTATGGAAAGAATAGGAAATCCCCAGAAACGATTTCCCGTCATTCTTGTGGCAGGGACCAAGGGAAAGGGAAGTACTGCGTATTTTCTCATGCGCCTTTTTTCCGCTTGGGGGTTTCGATGTGGGTTCCATTCGAAGCCCCATCTTTTCACCTTTCGTGAGCGAATTCGTATCGGAGAAAAATGTATTTCGCCTCAGGATGTAGCTTTGCTCCTTGAGTACCTGATCCCAACTATCGAAGACATGGAACATCATTCTCCTTTTGGGCGACCCACCTATTTCGAGGTTTCTGTGGCCATGGCACTTCTCTACTTCTACTTTCAGGAAGTTGATGTGGCTATAGTTGAGGTAGGTCTTGGAGGACGTCTTGATGCTACAAACATCTGTGATCCATTGCTTACCATTATCACTCCGATCAGTTTTGATCACATGGAAATTCTTGGCGACACCCTGGCGAAAATTGCCCAGGAGAAGACTGGTATTCTCAGAAAAGGCGTGAAACTTATTCTTGCCCCTCAGGAAGAAGAAGCCAAAGATACAATCTTTGACGAAGCTTCGCGCAAAGGTTCACCAGTATTCCCGGTAGAACGGTTCTGTTGTTACGAGATTTTAACACGGGGTATCCATGGTTCTTCCATCTGCTGGGAAATTGAGGGATGGGGAGGCGGGGAAAGCCATGTACCTCTTCTTGGTGACCACCAAGTTTTGAATCTGATGGTGGCACTCCTGGCAGGAAAAGAATGGGGCTTACCATTTCGCAAGCAGAACGTGGAGGGAGCCCTTAAAGGAGCTCGGTGGCCCGGCCGGATTGAAGTGCTTTCCCAGCAACCATTAGTGGTATTTGACGTAGCTCACAACCAGGCTTCGTTTGCACAGTTAACTACAACGCTCAGAAGTTTTCTCCATGTTTCCAAAGCAGTTTTTCTTCTCGGTTTTTTAAAGGGAAAAGAGTACTGGAAAATTGCTGAAGAAATTGTCCCGCAAAGCCGGAAAATTATCCTTACTCAGCCACTCAATCCTAAAGCCGTAAGTCCATTGGAAATTGTTCCCTGCTTTGAAAGGCAGGGCATTCCAGTCGAAGTTGTGGAAGACCCTTTTGAAGCTCGAGAAGTTGCTTTTCAGTATAGCAAAAACATGCATTTACCCCTTATTGTAGCCGGGTCGTTTTACTTAGCTCAACCCTTTATACAAGAATTTTCTTTATCTTATAAAGAGGAGGTAGAAATATGCTAATCGTCGCTGAGCGGATCAACGCAACTCGTAAGCCCATACGGGAGGCTCTGGAAAGAAAGGACAAAACGTTTTTTATTGAAGAAGCTCAGAAACAAGAACGGGCTGGGGCTCACTTTATCGACATCAACGCTGGAACCGATGCCAAACAAGAGGTGGAAAATCTTCCCTGGCTTGTGGAATGCATCCAAGATGAAGTGCAGATTCCCCTATGTCTTGATTCGGCTAATGATGTGGCGTTAGAAAAAGCCCTCCAGGTGTACCGGAAAAATCAGGTTATGATTAACTCCTTTACCGTAGAAGAGGAACGGATTCGAGCCGTGCTTCCCAAGGCCAAAGAATATAATGCTTTAGTAGTGGGATTAGCCATGGGAAAAGGAAATATTCCCCAATCGGTGGAAGAACGGATGAAGCTGGTTGCCCAGTTAATTGAGGCCATCCAAGACTATGGTATAGAGAAAGAAAAGCTATTTATTGACCCCTTGGTCGTTCCCATTGGGACTGACCAGATTCAGGGTAAGGTGTTCTTGGAAACCATCAAGAAAATTAAAGAAACCTATCCCGAAGTTCGGACCATCTGTGGGCTCAGCAACGTCTCTTTTGGGATGCCCAACCGCCGTCTTCTCAACCGGGCTTTTATGGCCTTATGTGTAGGGTATGGCCTTGATGCAGCCATCATCGATCCCCTTGATGAGGAACTCATGGCCATTCTTTTTGCCTCTCGTGCGCTCATGGGTTGTGATGACTTTTGTATGGATTATATCACTGCTTTTAGAACCGGGAGGTTGAAGGTATAATAAGAAGAAGAATGTGAGGGGGGATGGTGAATGGTGTGTGTAAAGTGGTATTACGGGTGATAGGAGTAACCGTTTTTTTGGGAATCCTGACATTTTCCTCATTTTCACAGGAAGGCGATATCCTTGATTTTAGTCTTTGTCGAGGGCTGGACAAAGACGGGTTTCCTCTGGAACGAGTCGACAAATTCAGCACTGAGGATGAAAGAGTCGTTTTCTGGATTTTTCTCCAGGCTGTTCATAAGGGTGACGAAGCCAGATGGCAATTTTTCGGTCCTGGCGGTGAGGTGTACGAAAGCACCCTTATTTTTGAGGAGGATAAAAGCTATGTTGGTGTTCAGGGTGAACTGGATCTCACTCAAAATACAGGAAAACTCAGTCCTGGAAACTGGCAGGCCAAGTTTTACCTGAGGGAAGAAAAATTGCTTGAAGTACCATTTACCTTGGTGGAGAGTAAAATTGCGGAAAGCAAAAGTTTAGAAGAAGCGGTGGCAAAAACGGTTTCTCTTTTGAACCAATTTGGATATCAGGTTTTAGAAGTCAACATTTCTGAAGATGACCAAGCCTATATCCGCATGGCCATGGTGGGGCAATCTATTGACCAGATTTTCTGGAATCAGATTGGGTTAGGTTTTGAAGCCTTGGAACGGATTTTTCCTGAAGTTTCCTGGCTCCTTGTACAGCTCATCATGGATGAAGAATACCTACTCAGTTTTCAGGTAAAAGCTTCTGACTTCGATTACTGGCGCAAAGGGTATCTCAATAGTGACGACTTTTGGAAGAAAAAGGTATATCGCTACGTTTACAATATAAAGGAGAGAAAAGATGTGGATGTCCAGCGCTTTTATATGGAGAAATTTAAAGTGATGTATTAGGAAGTGAGAGAAATGCGGAGAATCTTTGAAAGGTTTTCTCCAGCTGATTTTCAGTTTATCGTCGATTTATTGTGTGAGGATGAAAAACAGAAACCTCGTTTCCTGGCTCTGGTCAGACAGGACCCTAAATCTTTGGATTCCCTTCTGGACCAGGATTGCATTTTTAAACGGATTTTCGAAAAGGAGGACCTTTTTGCCCGGATTAGTCCTTACCTTTACTTTGAATTGTTGCTTCGTCGGGCCATTCTTGATATTCGGAGAGAAGCTTATACGTTGGAAACCATTGGCTACAAAACCAGGGTCCCAGTTTTTGATCAGAAAAGAGTATTGGAGGTATTTTCAAAGGATATGCTTCGAGATTATCTGGTGGAAATGCTTGCTTCTTTTGTCCGGATCAACAATTTCACTGTTTATGTAAGGAAAGGGAAGGGCATTTATTTTAAAAAGACCTTTTCTGATTTTGATTTGGATTTCCTCTCCGAAATGGGGGAAAGGTCTGAAGAACCGTATCGTTTTTTCTTTTTGAAACGAGCAGGTGACGTAGCACTCTTTATAAGCGGAATTTTCCCTGAGTATATCTTTGGACGGCCTGATGCGGGACATTTCCACTCCAGGGGTAGTTGGTTGACAAAATGGGCCAACCGAGGCGAAGAACTGGAGGAACGAGGAGCTTTACTCTATCGTCAAGCCAGCGAGAGCCAGGTTGCTCGAGAGCAAAATCTTGATTCGGTGCTCGGTTATCTTGCCGAGAATTTTTGCTTTACTAAAAAGCCCTTGAACGTGATGACTGACCGGTACTTGATTTTCCGCAAATACGATATTTTTCAGATTCTTTCCAATTAAAGAGACCATCGTCCACCTATACTCCGGTAAACTTCTGGGGAATGAGCTTCCTTTTTGGTATTTTGTACTTCAGGAAATACTTCAATAACCCGAGGAAGAATACCCTGGAGGTGGGCAATGAGGACGCCATAATTGGTAATGGGCACGTGGCTTTCTTTGGCTCGGCGTAAACGATAAAGCATCCCTTTTTGATTGATCATGCAACCTCCACAGTGGATGATGAGTTTATATTGGGATAGGTCATCCGGAAGATTTGGTCCCGCCACCACATCAAATTGGAGACGCACGCCCAATCTCTGCTGTACCCACCGGGGGATTTTAACCCTGCCAATGTCGTCAGGAAGAGGATGATGGGAACAGGCCTCGGCAATGAGAACCCGATCGAAGGGTCGCAATTGTTCGATGGCTTTCACTCCTTCCACAAAAGTAAGGAGATCTCCCTTGTAGCGGGCAAAAAGAATGGAAAAACTGGTGAGGAAGACATTTGGTGGTATCGCTCCAGAAACCTTATGAAAGACCTGAGAGTCAGTGATAACCAGTTTGGGAGTTCCATTCAATTTCTGCAAACTTTCTACCAGCTCTCGCTCTTTGACCACAAGAGCTATTCCCTCAGCGTCGAGAATATCACGGATGGTCTGCACTTGCGGTAGAATCAGACGCCCCTTAGGAGCTCCCAAATCAATTGGTACGACCAGAACGACCAGGTCCCCCGGTTTGATAAGGTCTCTGACCAGTGGTTTTTCCTGGTAAACCTTTTGCAGCAGATCAACGATAGCAGTTTTGAGTTCTTTTATTCCCTCCCGATTCAGGGTGCTGGTACGAAAAACTGGAATGGAAAAAGGGAGGTTGAGGGAATTTTCATGATTCTGGTCGATTTTATTATGGACTCCAATCACAAGGATCTGTTCTTGGTTGAGAATCTGCAGAAGCTCTTTTTCCAGAGCAAAGTCGGTGTGGTTGTCCCACACCAGGAGTACCACATCGCACCGATGAAGAATTTCCAGTGATTTTTTCTTCCGTAACTCCCCCAGAAAGCCGACGTCGTCGAGCCCAGCTGTATCCACAATCACCACTGGCCCAAAGGGCAAAAGCTCAATGGCTTTAAAAACAGGGTCGGTGGTGGTACCAGGTACATCAGATACAATCGCTACTTCTTGGTCGGTCAGGGCGTTGATGAGCGATGATTTCCCCACATTTCTGCGACCAAAAATCCCAATATGTGGCCTAATACTACGCGGTGTTGTTTCAATCACCATTTTTTTTCAGTTTCCCCCATCCCGGTATTCCAGGTTTTAAGAACTCAGAAGGAGAGAGAATTATTTCCAGTTCTTCCCTGGTAAAGAAACCCCGTTCAATGAGTATCCCTCTCAAACTTTTATTTTCTGTCAGGCATTCCCTGATGAGCGCCGTGGTCTTCTCGTGTCCAAGGTACGGGACGATGTGGGTCGCCAGGGCAAAACTCCGGTCGAAGAGTTCCTGGCATCTAGAAATATCGGCCTTGATATTGGGAACATATTTTTCTGCGAAAACCGTTATCCCTACGGTTAATTCTTCGAGCATACTGAGGATATAGAACGCTACAAATGGCAAAAGATGGTTGAGCTCTAATTGTCCGCTTGAGCAAGCGAAAGTAAGAGCCTGGTCTTTTCCCATGACATCTATACTGATTCCTTCCAAATATTCACAGAGTATCGGATTTACTTTGCCTGGCATGATTGACGAGCCCTCTTGAAGAGGAGGAAGGATGATCTCCCCAATTCCAGCTCTCGGTCCCATAGAGAGGAGTCGCAAGTCATTGACCATCTTTCGCAAATTCACCGCCAAAGCTTTGAGGAGTCCAGAGACTTCTACGAAGACGTCCAGATTCTGGGTATTTTCAAAGGAATTCATCGAATGAGCTATAGGTAATCCAGTGATTTCTCTAAGGTACAAAACGGCTTTGCTGGTATAAAGAGGGTGGGCATTGAGTCCAGTTCCCACTGCAGTACCACCTAAGTTGACTTCCTTAATTCTTTCCTTGCTTTTCCAAATCCGCCACCTATCCCTGGCGATGGCTTCGGCCCAGGCTCCAAACTCCATACCCAGGGTAATGGGGACAGCATCTTGGAGCTCGGTACGGCCGACTTTGATAACCTGAGCAAATTCAAACTCCTTTTTCTGAAGGACATCCTGAAGGAGGACAATGGCTTTCTCCACTTTTTCCATTTCCCAGAGGGTAGCCACCCTCAGAGCAGTAGGAAAGACATCATTAGTGGACTGGCTGAGGTTTACCGTATCGAATGGGTTTACAACATCGTATCGTCCTTTTTCGAATCCCATGATTTCCAGGGCTCTATTGGCAATGACTTCGTTAAGATTCATGTTGAGCGAAGTACCTGCTCCACCCTGAAAAATGGAAACTCCAACTTCCGTATCGAATTGACCTTTCAAACCCTCCTGACATGCCTTGAGAATTGCTTGAGCTATGTCTTCCTCGATAAGACCAACATCCAGATTAGCCTTTGTACAAGCCCATTTTACGGCAAAGAAGGCTCGAATGAGAGAACAAGGCGGAGGGATGAAAAGTGGAAAATTCTCTCGGGCTCGTGCGGTGTGGATTCCCCAGTACCGTCCGGCAGGAATTTTTTTCTCTCCCAGAAAATCCCTCTCGATCCGGAAATTATCCTCTTTCACGGTTCCACCCCGTTTTTCAGTGTTTGAAGTGTCGTACTCCGGTAAAGACCATACTGATGCCCCAACGGTTACAGGCGTCGATGGAATCCTGGTCTCTGATTGAACCACCCGGCTGGATAATGGCTTTGATTTCGCATCTTCCTGCTTCTTCGACAACATCATTGAAGGGAAAGAATGCATCTGAGGCAAGCACAGCTCCTTTCTCCCGTCCCTGAGCCTTTCTTACCGCAATGTACATGGCGTCAATGCGACTCATCTGTCCTGCTCCGATACCAACAGTTTGTCCCTTTTTCGCCAGAACAATGGCATTGGACTTAACGTGTTTGGCAACTTTGAAAGCAAAAAGGAGGTCCTTCCATTCCTCTTCGGAGGGCGATTTTTCGGTGACCACTTGAATGTTTTCTGGCGAACAATCTATCCGGTCACCATCCTGGAAGAGGAATCCACCATCAATTTTTTTCAAATCAACGGGGGAAAATGGTTTGAGGGGTGCCGTAAGGATACGGATTCCCTTTTTACTTTGGAGGAATTCCAAGGCGTCATCGTCGTAAGACGGAGCAATAACCACCTCCAGAAAAAGTTTTTTAAACACCTCGGCACTCCGTAAAGTGACATTTCTATTGAAAGCCACAATACCTCCAAACGCCGAGACGGGGTCACACTGTAGTGCCATTTCTGCGGCGTGAGCTAAATCCTGAGCAGTGGCCACACCACAGGGATTGTTGTGCTTAACGATAACCGTAGCCGGTTCTTCGAATTCTCGAACGGCCGAAAAAGCAGCCTGAACATCGTAGAGGTTATTGAAAGAGAGTTCTTTGTCTTCGTGGAGGATTTTGAGCTCCCTGAAAAAACCAGTCGTATCCAGTGTACAGTCTTCGTAGAGCGCTCCTCTCTGATGAGGATTCTCACCGTAACGGAGCTCGGTTTTCTTGCGCATGACGATGGAAATTTGTTCAGGGAAGCGTTTTTCGTGGTTTGATAATTGTTCCAGATACTGGGCGATATGGGAGTCGTAGAGCGAACTCTTCCAAAATGCCTCAATGGCCCATCGTAGAGACTTCTCTTCTGGGAAGGCGCCGTTATTCTTTTCCATTTCTTCCATTAATTCTTGATACTGCGTAGGCGAAGAAACCACGACCACGTAGCGATGGTTCTTCGCAGAAGCCCGTAGGAGGGTAATTCCTCCAATATCGATTTCTTCCACCACTTTGGAAAGGTCCTTTTCTCCACTTTCCACCATTTTTTCGAAAGGGTAGAGATTACACACCACCAAGTCAATGGGCTGGATGTTATGTTTGACCAGGTCTGTCATGTCCGAGGGAAAACCTCGCCGGGCCAGAATTCCACCCTCAATGACCGGATGCAGGGTTTTGACCCGTCCTCCTAAAATTTCTGGGAAACCGGTCAGATCTGATACTTCTTGAACCCCTATTCCCAGACTACGGATAAATCGGGCTGTGCCTCCAGTGGCGACGATCTTAACACCTTTCTCAGATAGGAAACGGGCCAGTTGGTCTAAGTTGCTTTTATCAGAAACACTCACCAGGGCAGTATGTATTGGGATCATGTTCTCACCTTCCCCGAAAAATTTTGAATCGCTTTCATTCTACCTTACTGGTGTGGATTTGCAACTAAGGAATTTTGGTGATATTCCCTGAAAAGACTATAATAGGTACCGTAAAAGTTTCTCAGTAAGGGAGGTGCCACCGTTGCAGAAACCCCGAATCCTGGTTATAGGGAGTCTAAATCTGGACATGGTTTTAAAAATTAACCGGATGCCCGAAGTTGGCGAAAACCTCTTCGCCAGAGGCTTTTCTATGTTCCCTGGAGGGAAGGGAAATAACCAGGCTATTGCCTGTGCGCGCCTTGGAGCATGGGTGAGCATGATTGGCAAAGTAGGAGATGATGAATTTGGAGATCGCTTGCTCCTTAATCTCGAACAGGAAAACGTGGATTTTCATTTCGTCACCCGGAAACCACTAACTCATACCGGCCTGGCTTTCATCTTCGTAGATGAAAACGGTGAAAACCGTATCCTCGTTGCTCCTGGAGCGAACATGGAACTATCGGTGGAGGACATTGACGGGGCTACGGAACTCTTCAAATCTTCCGATTTTCTCCTCCTGCAGCTCGAGATTCCTAAGGAAGTGGTGTGGAAATCGATAGAAAATGCCCACCGGTACGGGGTACGAGTGGTGCTCAATCCTGCACCAGCGCAGCCTTTCCCTATAGAAATTTTGTCTTCAGATGATATAATTACTCCAAATAAATACGAGGCGGAAGTTTTAAGTGGAATAGAAATTAACTCTCTCGAAAAAGCCAAGGAAGCCATCAACACTCTTGGAAAACGTTGCAAGGCGCGAGCTGTGATTACGTTGGGAGAACAAGGAGCCATGGCAGCTTACGAAGACGGGAAATTCATTTATCTTCCCCCGAGAGCGATCAAAGTGGAAGATACCACCGCCGCAGGGGATGCATTTAATGCTGGTCTTGTTATGGGCATTGGAATGGGTAAAAGCTGGCTTGAGGCACTGAAGCTAGCCAATACTGCAGGAGCAATTGCCTGTACGAGAATTGGAGCTCAGAGTGCTCTTCCACACATGCGAGATATTGAAAAATTCGTCGAAAAAGCTGGGGATGGTGAGGTACAGATTATCGATGGAGATTAACCTTTTGACCAACGAATATACCCACTTTATTGTAAGGCTGCTTGCGGCTTTTTTTGCCGGTGGGCTTATCGGATGGCAAAGAGAACTGGCTGAGAAGCCAGCAGGTCTTCGGACTCACATTCTAGTTTGTGTTGGTTCTGCCCTTATTACTCTTATTTCGATCTTCGCGTTTGAGAAGATGGGTTCTGACCCAGCCCGCATCACCGCTCAAATTGTAAGCGGTATTGGATTTCTGGGAGCAGGTACGATCTTTCGATACGGTCCATCGGTAACCGGTCTTACTACAGCAGCCAGCCTCTGGGCGGTGAGTGGTATTGGGATTGCTCTGGGCTCAGGATTGTTTTTCGCTGGTTTCGTCAGCGCCGGTCTTATCTTTGTGACGCTCTGGCTTCTTGAATATCTTGAGGAAAGGTTTATCAAAAAAGGAGTTCTGGTACTTCGACTTTCCATTCTGAACCAGCCAGGTGTGCTGGGCCAAATTGGAACAAAGTTAGGTGAGCTAGGCGTTAACATTGAAAAAATAAGGCTTCGGGAGGAAAAAGGAGGGCGTATGGACTGCAGGTTGCAGATTGTTCTGTCTCCTTCACAGACCGTGACGCAGTTAATTTCTGTATTTCAGGAGATAGAAACTGTGAAGGAAGTGGAAATACTCTAAAGACTAGGAGGACAGAGGGAAGCGATGCCTCAATTAAAAGTCCCTAAAGGAACAAGAGATATTTTGGGTCGTGAAATTCATCTTTGGAGGAGGATTGAAGAAACAGTATATAGTGTAGCTCGGTTCTTTGGATATCAGGAAATTCGAACCCCAGTTTTCGAAAGTACCGAACTCTTTGCTCGAGGGGTAGGAGAAGGAACGGATATCGTTCAGAAAGAGATGTACACCTTTTTGGACAAGGGAGGTAGAAGCCTTACTCTTCGTCCGGAAGGAACTGCGCCGGTAATGAGAGCATACCTGGAACAAAGGTTTGCGGTACATGAACCACGGGTAAAGTGGTTTTACCTGGGACCGATGTTCCGCTATGAACGACCCCAGGCTGGGAGAATGAGGCAATTTCATCAGTTTGGCTTTGAGGCGATTGGTTTCGAAAGCTCAGCCTGTGATGCCGAAGTCATTCTTATTGCCTGGACAATATATGAAAAACTGGGTTTAAGAAAACTTTCTCTGGAAATCAACAGTTTAGGATGTGACTGCTGTAAACCAGCTTACGTTGAGGCACTGAAAAATTTCTTCCAAGAGAGGAGTGACGAGCTCTGCTCCAACTGTCAAAACCGGTTAGAGAGGAATCCTCTGAGGATTCTGGACTGTAAGGTTGAAACCTGCCAGGCAGTTTTGCGGTCGACTGCCTTTCCCAACTTGCAGGATTTTCTCTGTGGCGATTGTCGCAAGCACCAGGAGGAACTCCTTCAAACTTTAACCACTTTGAGTATTCCCTTTACTGTCAACCCTTATCTAGTGCGCGGACTTGATTACTATACAAGAACTGCTTTTGAAGTGAAAACTGGGGAATTGGGTGCTCAGGACGCTGTAGGGGGTGGAGGACGATATGACAATCTCTCCCAAGCCCTGGGGGACCAGAGAGTACCAGGGGTGGGATTCGCCGCAGGTATGGAACGGATTGTGTTACTCCTTCAAAAGGAAGAGAAAAACGTTGCTCCAGAGCATTTTGGGGTGTACCTTGCTCCTCTCGGCAAGGAAAGTGAAAAACACCTTTTGGTCTTGAGCAGGCTCCTGTTAGAGCATAGAGTTCCTTTCTATACGGAATTTGCCGATAAAGCGCTTAAGTACCATCTGAAGAGAGCCCAAAAGGTGGGAGTTCGCTGGGTGATTATACTTGGAGAAGAAGAAATCCAGAAATCTGTCTTTCTTCTCAAGGATATGGTTTCAGGAGAGCAGGTTTCTCTCTCACAGGAAGAACTTTTAAAAAAGTTACAGGAGGAGATTTCCATTGTTGAGAACACATACTTGTGGTGAACTGCGGAAAGAACACATTGGTAAAGAGGTGACTTTGGCTGGCTGGGTTAATCGGATTCGAGACCATGGAGGCATTGTTTTTGTTGATCTCAGAGATCGCTTTGGTATTACACAGATTGTTTTAGACTCTAACCAAAGGGAGATTTACGCTGAATCCCTGAAACTTAAACCAGAGTATGTTATCCAGGTAAAAGGCATGGTACGAGCAAGACCCGAGGGACTCGTTAATCCTAAGATTCCCACTGGAGCAATTGAGGTAGAGGTGAAAGCACTGAAGACGCTCTCTACTTCCGAGCTTCTTCCCTTTGAAATTGATGGAAAGAAAGAGATTGACGAAGCACTTCGGCTCCGATACAGATACCTCGATTTGCGACGTCCGAAAATGCGGGATAATATCATACTCCGTCATCGAGCCGCCCAGAACATACGTTATTATCTGAGTAGAGAGGGATTTGTAGAAGTGGAAACACCTTTCCTTACCAAAAGCACGCCTGAGGGTGCCAGAGATTTTCTGGTTCCCAGTCGTTTAAATCCGGGTGCGTTTTATGCCCTCCCTCAATCTCCTCAACTTTTCAAGCAGATGCTCATGGTTGCTGGTTTTGATCGCTATTTCCAAATCGTTCGCTGTTTTCGCGACGAAGATTTGCGTTCCGACCGACAGCCTGAATTTACGCAGATCGATATTGAAATGTCCTTTGTAGATTCGCTCGACGTAATGCGTCTTACCGAGAATATGGTTGCCTATCTTTTTAAAGAAGTCCTGGGACATGATGTAGAGGTTCCCTTCCCAGTTCTCCGATATCATGAAGCTATGGAAAAGTACGGCGTGGATAAGCCTGACTTGAGAATCCCGGTTACCATTGATGACCTCACCGAGATTTTTCAGGGAGAGTCATTTCCATCTCAGAAAGATCAGGGAATCCTGGTTAAGGCTCTGTTTTTCCCGGAAGGAGAGGTACTCTCTCGTAAAAAACTTGACGCGCTGGCTCAGGAAGCAAAGGGTAAGAATTTGACGCTATCATGGGTGAAGGGTTCAACCACCGAGTGGACTTCTCCCTTGAAGGGTAAGTTAAAGGAGTCGACATTTGCAGAACTTTTTGCTCAATATCAGTTTCAGAAAAACTCGGTACTCCTTTTGGTTTCTGGGGAAAAGGATTCGCTTCTTGAATTCATGGGCAATGTCCGTTTGCAAATTGGAAAGGAAAGCGTACGTGCTGGTGATTTCCAATTTTGCTGGGTGGTTGATTTTCCGCTTTTTGAATGGAATGAGGAAGAAAAACGTTGGGATTCAGTCCACCATCCTTTTACTGCACCACTCGACGGAGATCTTTCCCTCTTAGAAGATAATCCTTCCTTAGTGCGAGCAAAAGCCTACGATGTAGTCCTTAATGGATACGAAGTGGGGGGAGGGAGTATCAGAATTCATGATACCAACCTTCAGCAGAAAATTTTCCGGCTTCTAAATCTGAATGAGCAGGCCATTCAGGAAAAATTTGGGTTCTTCGTTGAAGCGCTTCGATATGGCTGCCCTCCTCATGGGGGAATTGCTCTAGGATTTGATCGGTTAGTTATGCTCATGTGTGGCGAAGATTCCATCCGGGAGGTCATTCCTTTCCCCAAAACTCAGAAGGGGGTGTGTCTTTTAACTGGCGCACCATCTAAGGTGGAAGAGGAGCAACTCAAAGTTTTAGGAATACGTATTGCAGAGAAAATTTGAAAAAATATTGTTCTTGTGCTATTATGTTTTTGCAGTCAAAAAAGGATAATCGGTTCGTGACCCTGCTTTGTTGGTGATGCCAAAGAAGGCTTTGACCCAACACCCTTGTCTCGGGAACCCGAACGTCAGGTAAACCAAGGTTTACTTGAGAGGGTACCCACCTTTTTGAGGACGAGGATCAAAGCGGTTGGCACACCGCAAAAGCGGGGTCACATATTGTGAGTACGGAAACCGAGGAAGGAGTGCGTGAAGGTGGAAAACGAAAACGTACAAGAACAGACCATGGACTTCCTGAACGAAAACCTGGACCAAATCCGCGTGGTAAAACCTGGAGAACTGATCAAAGGTAAAGTGGTTAAAAAGGGCGAAGAGGGGTATTTCGTCAACATTAACTATAAAGCAGAAGGAATTCTTCCCTTTAAAGAAAGGGCTCAAGGAAGAGAAGGGGAAGTTGAAAATCAGTTAGAAGAAGGGGAAGAAGTCTGGACTATTGTTACCCAGATTGACGATCAAGGCTATATATGGCTTTCTCGAGAACAGGCCCGCTATCATGGTGCCTGGATTGATATAGAAGAGAGCAAGGAAAAGGGGAAAATTTTAAATGCTAAAGTAAAAAAGAAGGTTAAGGGTGGCCTCATTGTAGATGTGGGGATTAATGCTTTTCTTCCTGCTTCCTGTGTTGATTTGACGCCCCGGAATCTGGATGAATTCCTGGATCAACCCATTCAAGTTAGGGTTATTGAGGCTGACCGTCGCAGCCGCAACGTGGTGGTTTCTCGTAAAGTAGTTCTGGAAGAAGAATTAAATCGTCGTAAACAGGAAACCATTGCTTCCTTGAAGGTTGGTCAAGTTCGCAAGGGAATTGTTCGTAATATCACCAGCTTCGGCGTTTTCGTAGACCTTGGTGGTATTGATGGACTTCTCCATGTATCCGAGGTATCCTGGGGGAAAGTGGGAAAACTGGAGGAACTCTTCCAGAAGGGCCAGGAAATAGAAGCCAAAGTCATTGCCTGGAATCCTGAAAAAGAAGAGATATCGCTGAGCCTCAAACGGCTTACTCCAGATCCATGGGAGAATATAGCAGAAAAAGTCAAACCTGGGGAAATCATCAAAGGTAAGGTGGTTTCCCTCAAGGATTTTGGAGTATTTGTGGAGGTTGAAGAGGGGTTAGAAGGACTCATTCATATCTCTGACCTTTCCTGGGGTTATGTGAAACATCCCCGGGAAGTGGTAAAGGTGGGAGATATTGTGGAAGCCCGGGTTCTCGAAATCGATAAAGAAAAAAAGAGAATTTCTCTGGGTCTCAAACAGGTCTTTCCCGATCCCTGGGAAAGCATAGAAGAAAGATATCCTCTGGGGAGCCAGATTAAGGTTAAAGTCAATAAGTTGAACACCCGTGGAGCACTGGTAGAAATAGAAGAAGGAATTGAAGGGAGAATTCCCCTAGAGGAACTTTCCTGGAAACGGGTAAGCCGGGTGAACGAAGTCTTGCGTAGGAACCAGTTGGTTGATGCTAAAGTCATCGCCATCGACCGGCAAAATCGACAATTCATTTTAAGCTTAAGACAACTCCGTCCCAGCCCTTGGGATGAGATTAAAGCCCGATTGAAAGTGGGAGACATGGTGGAAGGTCATATTCAAAGGTTAATGAACTTTGGTGCTTTTGTGGAGCTGTCTCCAGAAGTGGAAGCTCTACTTCCACTTTCAGAAATCAATTGGGAACCACTGAAACACCCTAGTCAGGTTTTGCGAAAGGGCCAGACTCTGCAGTTGAAAATCATCGAGTTTAAGCCAGAAGAACAGAGGATTGTGGTGAGTCGAAAGGCTTTGCTTCCTGACCCCTGGGAAAGTGTGAAAAACCGATATCCAGTTGGAAGCATTCATGAAGGAAAAGTAGTACGAGTAGTCGATTTTGGGGCCTTTGTGGAACTGGAGGAGGGATGGGATGGGCTGGTTCATATTTCCGAAATATCGGAGCAGAGGATCTCCGCTCCTTCCGAAGTTCTTAAAGAGGGTGAAAGGGTCAAGGTTAAAGTCATCAAGCTGGACGATGGAGAAAGAAAAATTGGTTTGAGCATCAAACAGGCACTGAAAGATGAAGAAGAAAAGGAACAACGTGAACACGCTACGCCAAATGGAAAGGTAACCTTGGGAGACGTTATCGGAGAGAAGCTTACCAACATCTTGCATAATCTCAAAAAATGACACTTTCCATTCGTGCGGATTCACCTTTGTCTTTAGCTGAAACGCTGATTGCGGAAATTCGAGCAATCAGCGTTTCGTTTTCCAAAGTGGTGGTGGCACTTTCAGGAGGTCTGGATAGCACCGTTGCCCTGTTCCTTTCACTTTTGGCTTTGGGGAAAAGTAAAGTTATCGCCTGTACCGTGGATTGGGGAGAATATTTTCCAGAAAAAGCTCGGCGTCAGGTCCTTTTTCTGCGAGATTATTTTGATGTTTCACATTGCTTCTTGCCAGGAAAGTCAATCCTTGAAGAAATAGCCAGAGGTGGCCCATCATGCAATCTCTGCACCAAGAAGGCCAAATTGGGAACCATTCGAAACCATTTCGGAAATGGTGTTCTCATCGTGGGTGGTGCTAACCAGAGCGATAGTTGGGGAAAACGTGGCATGAGGTTTCTTTTCAATACGTATTCTCCTCTTTTTGACTTAGAAAAGGAGGAAATTCAGAGTCTTGCTTCCTTCTTTCACCTGCCGGTGCAAAGAATTGGAGAACATCGCTTACGTGAAGGGTGCCTTTTAAAACACCTATTAAAGCCGCTCGTTTCCCCATATCATACTCAGGCAGTGGTAAGAAGCAATGAAATCCTCTGGCGGGTTCTCAATGAAGCAGCTTTTGAAAGGAACATAGCGAATGTGAAAATTGTCGGTCCCTTGCGCACAAATCAAGCACTCGTCAATATTCAGCCACTTCCACCCCAGCGTTTGCGAGAGAAAATCGACGATGCCCTGAGTAGGCTTCCTGAAATCGATGGAGTAATTTGGATTGATGAGCCGGTGACGCTGGTAGTCAGGACGAATCCTGGACAGTACCATAACATCGACACACTTTTCTGGTTAGAAAAGGGCCGGCTACAGCCTGATTTTGCCTTCCCGATAAGGGTAAAATGGATGTACTCTTCCAATCGCCGCTTACGGACATTTCAAGTGGTAGAATGCATAAAAGGAGCGACTGGGTAATGAAAAGTAGTGAAATCCGAGAGGCTTTTCTGAACTTTTTTGTTGAAAGGGGACATGAGCGTCTGGCCAGCGCTTCGCTCATTCCTGACGATCCCACCCTTCTTCTTACCATTGCAGGAATGGTGCCTTTTAAACCTATCTTTCTGGGGAAAGTACGTTCTCCATTTAAAAGGGTCTGTACCGTGCAAAAATGTGTGCGGGTCAGTGACCTGGACAGGGTTGGCTATACTTCCCGTCATCATACCTTTTTTGAGATGTTAGGCAACTTTTCTTTTGGCGACTATTTTAAAAAGGAAGCCTGCCAGTGGGCCTGGGAGTTTCTGACGCAGAATTTGGGATTGCCTCCCGAAAAGCTTTGGGTTTCGGTACACCAAAAGGACCATGAGACCTTTTCCATCTGGCAAGAAGTGGTAGGAATCCCCGAGAAAAAAATCGTCCATCTTGGAGATGAGGACAATTTCTGGTCCTCAGGGCCGGTGGGGCCCTGTGGGTACTGCTCGGAGATTTACTGTGACACCGGATTACAGCGAGGATGCGGAAAACCTGATTGTAAGCCAGGTTGTGATTGTGACCGATACCTTGAAATCTGGAATCTGGTATTCATGGAATTCGACCGCCAAGGCGATGGAACCCTTTTTGAACTTCCCCGTAAAAACATCGATACGGGAATGGGCCTAGAACGGATTGCCTCAGTCATGCAAAATGCAGAAACGAATTTTGAAACGGATCTCTTTCAGCCCATTATCGAGGCTTTGGAAAAGATGTCCGGAGAAAGATATGGCCCTCCCGAGACAAAGCCATTTTTCCGCATCATTGCCGACCACGTAAGAGCTATCACTTTTCTTGTGGCAGACGGTGTGTATCCGGCGAACGAAGGACGAGGGTATGTCCTCCGGCGCCTCATCCGTCGGGCTTATCGTCAGGGGAAAAAACTCACCCTGACTCGGCCCTTCCTATATGAACTCTCTTTCACGGTTATCGGGACCATGGGTGTGGCCTACCCGGAACTCCGCCACAAAGAACGGCTCATCTCGCAGATTGTTTTCCAAGAAGAGAAACGATTTGAAGAGACCATGTCTTTGGGTATGGAGTATCTGGGAAAAATACTCCAGGAACGAAGGGCCTCCGGAACCAAACAACTCTCGGGAGTCGAGATTTTTAAACTCTACGATACCTATGGGTTTCCCCCTGACCTTACTCGAGAAATTCTCACCGAAGAAGGTTTTTCATACCAAGAAGAAGAATTTGAAGAGGAAATGCGCAAGCAAAAAGAGCGAGCTCGTCAAGCCCATGAAATGAAAGCTGAAGAGCTGAGGGGTAAAAAGAAACTGGAAGAACTCTTCCGAGGTTTTGAGACAACCTTTACCGGCTATGAATGCCAGGAAACCGAGGGGAAGGTGCTGGCCCTTGTAGGCGGGGAGGATTTTCTGGAAGCAGTGCAAAGTGGCAACAGGGTAACGATAATTCTGGACCAAACTCCTTTCTATCCTGAAAAGGGGGGACAGGAGTGGGATACGGGATGGATTTTCGGACCCTCTGGAAGAGTGGAAATCCAGAAAGTTCTGAGCCCTTTGCCTAACCTCATCGTTCACGAAGGTGTGGTGCGGGATGGGACGATAAAGTCTGGAGAACAAGTAAAAGCCGTTATCAATACAAAGCGCCGCAAGTTGCTTGAGACGCATCACAGTGTCACACACCTTCTCCACCAAGCGCTGCGGGAAATCCTGGGAGAACAGGTAAAGCAGGCTGGTTCTCATGTAGCCGAAGAAGGGTTACGCTTTGACTTCACCCATTTTGCCCCTCTCTCGCCTCGAGAACTTGAAGAAGTAGAATCCCGGGTTAATACTCAGATTCTTGCCGCTCTCCCAGTATGCATTTCGTACTCTACTCTGGAGGAAATTCAGAGGCGAAAAATCGTCGCACTCTTTGAGGAAAAATACGAAAGCGTGGTGCGAATTGTACGAATGGGGAATTATTCTGCCGAACTCTGCGGTGGAACGCATTTGCGCAACACCAGTGAAGCTGGCCTCTTTAAAATTGTGTCGGAGAGTAGCATCGGATCCGGTTTAAGAAGAATTGAGGCTGTGGCTGGTGCAAAAGCTCTCGAATTATTAAGCCGCCGGGAGAAAATCCTCGCTGAGGTTCAGAAGTCTACGGGAATCAATGCGGAAAATCTTTCGTCTTTCATAGAGAAACTGGAAGAGGAAAACAGGAAACTGAGAAAGGCTCTGCGCCGAATGGAAAAAGAAAAGCTGGTTCGGGATGTAGTCACTCTTGCTCAGCGTGAAGGAGAAAAATTCCTCATAGTCTGTCTTCTTCGAGAAACCACTCTTGACCTAAACCAACTCAAAGAAGTGGTTGACGAGGTACGTCACCAAAGGCTCGAAAAAGTGATGATTCTGGGCCTCCTCCAGGATGGTCGTATTCAGGGGGTTGCAGCAGGGCTGGGAAGATTTGAAAAGCTAAACCTCAGCAATGTCATCAAAGCGGTGATGAAAAACTTTGGAGGGGGTGGAGGAGGGAAACCCCATCTTGCCCAGTTCGGTGGATTACTAGAGAAGGATTGGGAATCCTTCCTTTCCAGGGTAGAGGAATTACTTGGTCACCATGAAAAGGATTCTGGCACTTGATATCGGAGAAAGACGCATCGGGGTAGCCTTTAATCGTGGGGGTCCTATCGCCTTCCCCTATGGAACTCTAGAAGAAAAAGGGCTGAGGTTTTTGCTTTGCCTTGCCCGAGAACTTGGTGCTGAAGAAATCGTCCTTGGCTGGCCACTCCGCACCGATGGTCTGGTCGGTGAAAAGGCAAAAAAAATCCAGGCTCTCAAAGAGGCTATGGAGAAAGAATTCCCTGGAAAGATAGTCCTTTGGGATGAACGTTTTTCCACTAAAGAGGTGGAAAAACGGCTCATCGAAGCTGGAGTAAAGCGGAAAAGGCGAAAAGAAACCGTCGATCAACTTGCGGCAGCACTGATTTTGCAGAATTATCTTGACAGAGGAGGACAATGAAACCCCGATACTTTATCTTTTTATGCTGGACATGGGTTCTCTGTATATGGTTAAAGATGGCGTTCTACGAAGACTTGGAAAAAGGGGTAGCACACACAGTTTTTATTCCCAAAGGTGCTCCGATTTTAAGAGTTGCCTTTATTTTAGAACGTGAGGGTATCGCCTCCGGACGCCTTTTCCTTCTCTTTATGTTTCTCACCCAGAAAGAAAAAGTCGTTGCTGGGTCCTATCGCATCCCACCCGGACGATCCATTCACAGGATTGCTCAGGAACTGGAAAATGGTCCACCCCAGGAGAAAGTGACCTTTCCAGAGGGATTGACCTCAATGCAGATGAGCAAAATCCTTGAAGAAAAGGGAATATGCAGTGGCGAAGCATATCTCCAATTTGTGGCCCATCCTGAAATTTTTCAAAAAAGATGGTTACAGGGAGTTTCTCATCTTGAGGGTTTCCTCTTTCCTGACACATATTACATTTCCCTCTCTTCTTCTCCCCAGGAAGTTGTTGAAATGCAGCTTGAACAGTTTGAAAGGTTGGTTCTCCCTCTTTATGAGAGAAGTTCTACCAGACTTTCTCTTAACGAAGTGGTTATTCTGGCTTCCGTTGTGGAAAAAGAAGCAAGCGATGACGCAGAAAAACCGTATGTGGCTTCAGTTTTTTTAAACCGCTTGCAAAAGGGAATGCGGCTTCAGTCCTGTGCCACAGTGGTATACGCACATTACTGGGAGAGAGGAGTGTATCGGGAAAGCTTGAGTACGGAGGACCTCCAGATCGATTCTCCCTTTAATACCTATCTCTATAGGGGCCTTCCACCCCAGGCCATTGGGAACGCTGGCCTTGAAGCGATTCGAGCAATCCTTTTTCCGGAAAAGACCGATTACCTTTACTTTGTCCTTCAGGAGAACGGGAAACACAGTTTTTCCACCAATTACGAAGAACATCTGAGAAAAAAGGGAGACCGCAATGGCAACGTTGGAAAATAGGGGTTTCTGGAAGCGTTTCCTTCCAAATCTCTATGTGAACGATTTATCGCAGATATCCCTCGAGTTCCTGAGGGAGAAGGGCGTTAAGGGATTGATTCTCGACTTAGATAACACCTTAGTGGCCTGGAATCAGTACGAACTTCCTCCCCAGACTGTTAATTGGGTCAGAAAAGCCAAAGAAATGGGATTTCTGGTATTCATCGTTTCCAATGCCTTGGAAGAACGGGTCCAGTATTTTTCCTGGGCCCTCGGTATTCCCGGTATTTCTAAAGCGCAAAAACCCCGTCGCTCGGCATTACGCAGCGCCATACTCAGAATGAACCTTTCTCTTCCCGAGGTAGCGGTGATTGGTGACCAAATGCTTACCGATGTGTGGGGTGGAAACCGCCTGGGGATCTACACCATTCTGGTCCGACCCATTAACCCCAAAGAGTTTTTTTTCACTCGGATAGGAAGGATGTTTGAACGAATGGTCTTGCGGAGGTTCTCTCTGCGATGATTGATTCTCGAGTTCGGTTGCTGGCTCTCATTGGTCATCCGGTATCACATTCCCTTTCTCCCTTTTTCCAAAACGCCGCGCTTCAGTTTCTGGGACTTCCATTTGTGTATCTTGCTTTCGATATCCTCCCTAAGGATCTTTTCAAAGCCGTTGAAGCCATGAAAACATTAAACGTGCGGGGTTTTAATGTGACTATCCCCCATAAAGAAAGGATATGTTCTCTTCTTGATCACCTGGAAGAAGAAGCAAGAATCGTTCAGGCAGTGAACACAGTGGTGAATGAAGAGGGTCGACTTCTGGGGTATAATACGGATATATATGGTTTTGAAAGGAGTATGGAAGAGGAAAGAGCAAGCGTCAAGGGGAAAAATGTCCTTCTTCTTGGAGCTGGGGGAGTGAGTCGGGCTATCATGTTTGTTCTGAGAAAAAAGGAAATTGCTTCGCTGGTCATCGCTAACCGTACCCCACAACGAGCACAGGAGCTCCTTCTTTTTGCGCAGGGGCTCTTTTCTTTTCCGGTAAAGGTTGTTTCCTGGGAAAGCGCAATGAAAGGGGAAGGAGAACATTTGGAGAGAGTGGATGTCATTATCAACGCTACTTCTCTAGGAATAAAGGGAGAAAATATCCCCCTTAATTGGCATAAATTTTCATCCTGCTCTTTAGCGATAGACGTAGTGTACCGAAAAGAGAGCGAAACTGCCTTGGTAATCGAAGCGCGCAGCAGAGGAATTCATGGCTTCAGCGGAAAGTCCATGCTCCTTTATCAGGGCGTCAGAAGTTTTGAGCTTTTTACCAATCATGCTGCTCCCGTAAAAGTCATGAAAAAGGTTCTTGAGGAGGGACAAAAAAATTAACGGTCAAAAATTAGGGGAGATTTTGATCCAGCAAGGGAAAATCACCCCAGATAAACTCAAGGAAGCTCTGGAGATTCAGGAACGGACCGGCGAAAGATTGGGAGAAGTCCTTCAGAAGATGTACGCTATACAAGAGAGGGAAGTCTACGAGGCCCTGGCAAAACAACTGGGAACACTCTATATCGAACTTGATAAGTACGTCATTGACCCTAAGGTGGTCACCAGGCTTCCGGAAAAATTCTGCCGTCAGCATCAGGTGGTTCCTGTAGCTGAGGAAAATGGGGCGATTATTCTCGCTATGGTGAACCCCGTGGACATCATGACCATCGACCGGGTTCGCCTCATGACCAAAAAAGAAGTAAAACCGGCTATCGCTCCTCCCCAGGAAATTGAACGGATTCTCAATGCCTACTATGGGGTAGTTGAATCGGTAGACGACCTCTTTAAGGAAGCAGAAGTCAAGGAGGGACTCTTTATCCCTTCTGAGGAGGAAGAAATCAAAATCGACCAGCTTAAAGCCCTGGGTGAAGAAGCCCCTATCGTGCGGGTAGTTAACATGGTTATTCTCCAAGCCATCCGTTCTGGTGCCAGCGACATTCACATCGAACCCCAGGAAGAGCAGGTCCGGATTCGATTTCGCATTGACGGCATCCTCCGAGATGTGACTTCTACTTCTATTAAGGTCCATCCGGCTCTGGTATCCCGAATCAAAATCCTATCCCGGATGAACATCGCCGAAAGGCGTCTTCCTCAAGATGGACGTTTTCAGGTGACCATGGATGGTCGCAACATCGACTTCCGGGTTGCGTCACTTCCCACTATCTTTGGTGAAAAAATTGTTATGCGTATCCTTGATAAATCAGCTATTCTTCTTGATCTTGATCACTTGGGTTTTGATCCGGAAGACCTCACCAAAATCTACCGTCTTATTCAGCACCCCTATGGGATGATCCTCCTCACCGGTCCTACAGGAAGCGGAAAAACCACCACCCTCTATTCAGCTCTCAACTACATCAATAAACCCGACCTTAATATCATAACCATTGAAGACCCGGTGGAGTACAGGCTTGCAGGCATTAACCAGGTCCAGGTTAAACCCAAGATTGGACTCACCTTTGCCAATACGTTGAGAGCCATTATGCGCCAAGATCCCGATGTCATCATGGTGGGGGAAATTCGAGACCGTGAAACGGCTGAAATTGCCATTCACGCTGCTCTCACCGGACATCTTGTTTTTTCCACCCTGCACACGAACACTGCTGCTGGAGCTGTGGTACGCCTGCAGGAAATGGGAGTGGCTTCATACCTCATTGCTTCTTCGGTGATCGGGGTTATTGCCCAGCGCCTGGTGCGACGAATATGTCAGGCCTGCAAGGTGGGGTTTGAAGTCAAAGGAAGTGTTGCTGAAGAACTTACCGGAGGAAAGGAAGAACGTTTGGTCCTTTACCGTGGCAAAGGCTGTAATCTCTGCAATAACACCGGTTACAAAGGTCGGACGGCGGTCACCGAAATTTTTATTATCGATGACGACTTTCGGCAGTTAATCCTCCGTAATGCTATTGAGAAAGACCTCATGGAACTTGCCCGGAATAAAGGAATGAAAACCTTGCGAGAAAACGCGGTACAAAAGGTCCTTCAGGGTGTGACTACCCTGGAAGAAATGTATCGAGTTACCACAGATATCTAAGGAAGAAGAAGAATGGAGTTCAATATTCAAGAATTACTCCAGAAAGTATTTGAGAAAAAGGCTTCTGACCTTCACCTCACAGTTGGAGTTCCACCCGTTTTTCGGATTCATGGTCAGCTCTCCTTCGCTAAGGAGTATCAACCCCTTCGACCAAAAGATACGGAAAACCTTACTCAAGTGCTTCTTGGGGAAGAACGCTGGCAGAAATTCCTTAAAGAAAAAGAGGCCGACTTTTCGCTGGGGATTCCGAACATTGGTCGGTTTCGAGTGAATACCTATTTTCAGCGGGGTTCAATCGGCATTGCCATCCGGGCGTTGAGCTATGTTATTCCTTCCATGGAGGAACTCCATCTTCCCAAGGAAATCCTTCAAAAAATGGCTCTCCTGCCCCGGGGGTTAATCCTTGTTACCGGTCCAACCGGGAGCGGGAAATCAACTACTCTTGCTTCCATGATTGATTATGTCAATGAAAACCGTTCCTGCCATATCATTACCATTGAAGACCCCATCGAGTATCTCCACACTCATAAGAAGAGTATCATCAACCAGCGGGAGGTGGGAGCCGATACCCCCTCCTTTGAAAGCGCCCTGGTACATGCTCTGCGGGAGGATCCCGATGTGATTCTGGTTGGTGAGATGCGTAACCTCGAAACCATTGCCATTGCTCTTACTGCCGCTGAAACCGGGCACCTAGTCATGGCTACCCTTCATACCAATAACGCTCCACAAACCATCGACCGTATCGTGGATGTATTCCCACCTCATCAACAAACTCAGATCCGGATTCAGCTCGCCGGCGCCATTCAGGGAATTGTTGCACAGCAGCTACTGCCCTTGGCCGCTGGCCAAGGGCGCATTCCAGCCATTGAAGTCATGATTGCCAACAATGCCATCCGTAATCTCATCCGGGAAGGCAAAACGTACCAGATTTACAGTGTCATGCAGACTTCTCTCGCTGAAGGGATGATCACTATGGACCGGGCCCTTTTTGAACTCTATAAGCGGGGTCTTATCAGCTGGGATGAAGCCTATAACCGGGCTATCGATCCCAAAGAGTTTGCCACCTGGAGGAATCGATTCTGATGCCGGTTTATGCCTATAAAGCCCGCGATCGTCAGGGTAAACCCAGTGAGGGAACCATTGAAGCCCAGAATATCAAAGAGGCTGCAAGCCACCTCAGAGAAAGGGGATTCTTCGTTACCGCCCTTTCTGAGGAAAGCTTGCCTCTTCCTCTTTCCCGTAAAGAAACCACCCTTTTCTCCAGCCTCAGGATGGGGCGGGTCAGGCTCCAGGACCTTGCGAACTTTGCCCGAGGCATTGCCACCATGCTTGAAGCTGGTGTTCCCCTCCTTTCAGCCCTGCGGAGTATTGCCAAACAACTCAGCAACCTCAACTTTGTTGTTACCATCGAAGAAATCGCCAACAAAATTGAACGGGGGTACTCTCTGTCCCAAGCCCTTGCCGATTATCCCAAAACCTTC
>JBDIWM010000014.1 GCA_039638595.1 Atribacterota bacterium | reverse complement strand
CTCCCGTGGGTTCGTCAGCTAAGATGAGTTGCGGAGAATTGAGCAGTGCTCGAGCGATGGCCACTCGCTGTTGCTGACCCCCGGAGAGGAGGTTGATCCGTTTTTTGATGGCTTCCTTAAGACCGACCCGTTCCAGAAGATACATTGCTCGCTCCACGATTTCTTTATTTGGTTTTCCCGAGGAAATGGAGTACGGAATGAGTACATTTTCCAGAGCGTTGAATTCTGGAAGGAGGTAGTGGAATTGGAAGACGAAACCGAGGAACTTATTTCGGAAGCGCGCCAGATCTTCGTCAGAAAGGTGGTTGAGATTTTGCCCCCGGATGAAAACCGCACCGCTGGTGGGTCGGTCAAGAGCACCGATGATGTTGAGAAGCGTGGTTTTTCCTGAGCCGGACGGTCCAATGAGGGCCAGAAATTGCCCTCCAGGAACGTTCAAGGTGATGTTGAACAGTACCTGGTACTGAATAGCTGTTCCGTAGATTTTATTCACGTTCTGAACGGTTACGAGTGTACCATCATCCATTGCGAATCACCTCGATGGGAGTGAGTTTAGTGGCCTGGCGTGCTGGAGAGACGGCTGCCAGGAGGCTGGCAATGGTGGAAATGATGATAATCGTCACCAGGGTTCTTGGGTTGAGCGTTATGGAGAAAGAAATGGCACCACCACTTGCTCGCGCCGCCTGTTGAAAGAGACCAATGAGGAAAAATCCAAATAGCGCTCCCAGTGAAGACCCGAAAAGTCCCAGAATCGCACCCTGGAGGAGGAAGATAAGGCTTACCCCGGTATTAGTGGTGCCAATCGCTTTGAGGATACCGATTTCTCGAATTTTCTGGGTGACAGAGACAACCAGGACACTGGCGATGCCCAAGGTAATAGCGACGAGCACGAAGAACTGAATCATGAACGAAGAGAGACTTTGGCTACGTAGGGCACTCAAGAGTTGCCGATTGCGAGTTTGCCAGGTTTCGATGGTATACTGGGGCAGTGCTTGTTTGAGATCCCTGGCAATCTGTTCCGACTGGAAAACCTGGTCAATCTGGATTTCAATCGTGGAGATAGCTCCCTCGAGGTTAAGAAGATTTTGCGCTGGGACGAGGTCGAGGAATATCCAAGAAGAGTTGATGGCTTTGTTACTGAGGTCAAAGATCCCGTTGACGATAAACGTTCCACTCCTTCCCCCGGGGGTGGTGATGAGGAGTGAGTCACCGGCTTTGAGGCGCAGGTCTTTGGCTAATTCTTTGCCCAGCAATACTCCATTTCCTCCGATTTGGGAAATTCCTTGGATGGTTCGTTCTCGCAATTCATAGATTTGGTCAGCATATTCCAGAATAACTCCTTTGAGTACTACACTGCGGACCAGTTCTCCTTTGCGCACCGAACCTGGACCTTCTACCAGGGGTGATGCTACGCGTAGATCAGATTGCTTTAGGAGGGTGGCTTGAATCCGCTGCCAGGCGAGTATTTTGGCTTCCTCTTTGACTGGATTCGCTAACACTGAGGAAACCACCGTATTCGAAGAAGATATGGACGACGATGGGGTTCGATCTTCGGGGGCGACGATGATATGCGGTGCGTCACCAACCGTCTGTTGAATGAGGTTCGCCTGAAGACCAGAAATCAGAGAAGAAAGAAAAATCTGGATAGAAACGCCAGCGGTAATTCCCAGGATGATGAGGAGCGTCTGGGAACGGGAGGTCCGCAGAAAACGCCAGGCAATGAGTAAAGCAAAACGGAGCATCTTAGTTTTCCTTCCTTTCCCCAAGAACCACCCGCCATCCTTCCCGAAGGTTTCTGGGATTGAGAATTGGCGTTCCAGATGGGAGTTCTTCTGCCTTCACCCATTCGCCGAAGTATTCGACCTGGGTAAGGGAGATGGCTTTGGCTCGACCATCGTTTTCGGTCCATACCATGGGTTGATTCCCCTGGAAGGAAAGGTACCGTTTTGGGAAAAGGAGTATCTCCTTTTCCTCACGAACGATGATTTCCACGTTCACCGCTGCATTTGGTTTGATATCCACTTTTTCATCGAAAGTGAGGGTGACTTCAATGGTACCCTGGCCGGGGTCAATCGCAGGGGCAACTTTGGCCACCGATGCTGGAATAACCTTTGGTGTTGTGTTTACCTGTTCGCTGACCAAGGCCTTCATTCCGAGCTCGATTTTTTTGTATTCTCGTTCATCGAGACTGGTGGTTACCTGAAAAGGGTTTTCTCCCAGTGTGAGGACCACTTCACCGGCCTGAACGAATTCACCAGGATTTTTTTTTAGAGACACCACGATCCCATTGGCTGGAGCAAAGAGCCATTTTTTCCTGAGGTTCGTCTCGGCCTGGGAAAGCTGAAGTCTGGCACGTTCGATCTGCGCTTTGGCTTCTAAGAATCCGGGACCATTTTCTTCGATATTCGTGAGGCGCAGGCGGGCAGAATTTTCTAAGGAGAGGGCATTTTCAAAATTGCGCTGGGCACTTTTGAACTCTTCTTCGGAAATGCTTCCTCGCCCAAAGAGAATCTGGGCTTGCTGGTACTGTTCAAAAGTGGTACGGCGATTGATTTCTGCTCGGCGATATTCTTCCTGGGCAAGCTGTCGTTCATTCTCCACGAGTTTCTGAAAATTGATTTCCATAAGGGTTAAATCAGCTTTTGCCAGAGCGACCTGGCTCTGTTCCAGGGTATCGTCAAGGGTGATGAGGGAATCTCCTTGCTGCACTTTTTGGCCTTCCTTGACCAGGATGTTCTTTATGACCCCAGAAACCTGGAAAGCCATCTCGATGTCCTGCGAAAATTGCACTCGTCCTGCAGAAACGAGACTCTCCACAAAGTTTCTGGGTTCGAGAAGGAAATAGTCAACTTTTCGGGGAGTAAACCTTCGGTAGGTAAAAAAGCCGATTAGGGAGATAACGATGAGTAAAAACGGTAACCACTTCTTCACTGGTGGACCTCCTCTTTCTGTATCTCTTCATAGAATCTTATCATTAGAAAGGAAACATGAAAAGATGGTTTTTATTCCAGCTCAACGGGGATAGGATTCGTCCTTTTGATGTGAATGGTTTATACTATAGAGGGATTACTGGCTGGATATTGCTGATCCCTTTACCAAGGGTATTTTCCCCTGTAGTGTGGCTTTGAGGTGATGTTCAAGTCGCTCTCCTCAAGGAAGAAAGGTGGGAGCTAGGGGAGAGAAAGGTGACCTTCTTGAATTTTCGAATTCAAGAAGGAGCTTGCACAATTGGGAAATCTGTGGTGAGGTCATCATGGTCAAGAGGGATGAGAGAGTGTTGAGTCAAAAAATAGCCATTTTGGGTTATGGAGCACGCTTTGACCTCTGTGGATCCTGCTTTGGAGGCGAATCGCGCACCAAGCACCCCCTGGGTCACTGGATTTATCCCGTGACCCTTCCGGACGGGCAACGGGTGAACGTTTTGAAAATTCTTCTCTCCAATCGGTGCATTCATAACTGCTTTTACTGTGTCAACCGGGTAGATCGGTGTCACAAAGAAGCTGCTTCTTTTACCGCTGTAGAGCTGGTGCGACTTTTTGCCACATTGTACCATCAGGGGATGGTGCGGGGACTTTTCCTGAGTTCCGCAGTGGAGCGTGACGCGGCCCGCACCATGACGGAAATGATGAAAGTGGTCGAAATCTTACGCTTTAAGATGCAGTTCCGTGGGTATATTCACCTCAAGATTCTTCCTGAGGTGAGTGCTGACTTCATTGAGGAGGCGGTTCGCTTGAGCACAAGGGTGTCGGTGAATCTGGAGGCGCCAACTCCTTCAGCCCTGCGATGCATTGCCCCTGAGAAGAATTTCGAAGATATCTGGAATACATTGCGTTATTTGAAGTGCCTCAAGGATAAAAGAGTGGCTCGTTTTGACTTTACCACTCAATTTGTGGTCGGTGCGAGTGGGGAGACCGACCGGGAAATCATGCAAACCACTTCGCTCCTTTACCGGGAAATGAAACTGGCTCGGGTGTATTACAGTGCTTTTCAGCCAATTGCAGGAACACCGTTTGAAGACCTGCCGCCTACTTCAACATGGCGAGAACATCGTCTGTACCAGGCGGATTTCCTGTTGCGGCGATACGGTTTTGGTTTTGAAGAATTGTGCTTTGACAGAGAAGGGAACTTTCCGCTTACCGTTGACCCCAAGACTTCCTGGGCAGTGCGACATCCTGAGTTCTTTCCGGTGGAGGTGAACCAAGCCCCCTTTGAAGCACTCGTTCGAGTTCCAGGAATTGGACCGGTATCGGCACGAAAAATCATGACCATCCGAGTCCGCGAACCGCTGACTCAGCCAGAGGCGCTGAAGGCACTGGGAATCCAGGTGGAAAAGGCTCTTCCATTTGTGCTCTTTCGGGGTAAGCGGTTTACTAGAGGATTGCAGCTCTCTCTTTTATAGAGAGTATCCTCAGCCTTTGTCCTGCTCTGATGCCAGATGATCCCGTAAAAAAGAGAGAAGCGCAGCGCGGACCATTTCGGGGACCATTTCCCACCCCTCTGCAACCAATCCAAAACACGGTGTAATGGGAATATGGTTCAGGGGCGAGACGGGAAAATCCTGTCTTACCCCTGAGCGATACGACCATCGTTTTCCTAGGATTTCCGCAAACCAGATTCTTGCTCCATAGCGCTTCTCTACCTCCTGAGCGATTTGGTTCAGGAGGTTACCAGATAATCCTACGCTACTGGATTCCCGTACGAGACGGAGCCAAATTTCAAATTCGCAAGTCTCGTTCTCCATTTTCGATTCTTTGGAGGTACTCGGTGATCAGGGGTTTGAGTCGGTCGTCGAGTTCGGCAAATTTCTGGGCGATGATTTTTTCTCCAGTTTCCTTTGTTTCTGGTGAAGCGTAGTCCAGGAGGTACTCTTTGAAAGTTAGGATGGCGTTCGGCATGCAGAAATGGTGAATTTTCCCCTTTTTGGTGATGTCCATGAAGTACTTGCCGGTTCTCCCACAGCGATAGTCTGCGGTGCAGAACGAAGTGATGTATCCCATGTTGGCAAGTTCGCGCACCACTTCATCCAGAGAGCGAGGGTCGTTAATCTCAAACTGCTGCCGTTCCAATTCCTGTTCACCGTAGCGCTCACTGTAAGCACCAATGCCAATGCGGGTGGAGGCATCGGTTTGCGTACATCCCACCGGAATCACTTCCCGGCGCACATGGGCTGGTTCTCGGGCAGTGATGATCATCCCAGCATAGGGGACGGAGAGGCGGATGACCGTAACCAGTCTTTTGAAATCTCGGTCGGAAACTCGATATTGGCTTTCTTGGGCCAGAGGGGTGTTGACGGCAGGTTCCAGACGGGGAAAGGAAATGGTATGTGGTCCCACTCCCCCAAAATGGTTCTCCAGGTCGATGGTATGGTAGAGCAGTCCCATGACTTCAAACTTCCAGTTATAGAGTCCAAAAAGAGCTCCGATGGCAACATCATCAATACCAGCTTCCTGGGCTCGATGCAGGGCATAGAGCCGCCACCGGTAGTGAGCCTTAATACCAGAAGGATGGAGCTTACGATACGTTTCGTGATGGTATGTTTCCTGAAAGACCTGGAATGTCCCGATACCCACTTCTTTAAGCACTCGGTACCGGGCAATGTCCAGAGGAGCAGCGTTCACATTGACCCGGCGAATTTCACCATGACCGACCTTGGTTTCGTACACGGTTTGAATGGTTTGAGCGATGTAGTCCACATCGGATGTGGGATGCTCTCCGTAGACCATGATCAGGCGCTTGTGTCCCAGAGACACCAGAGCTTCCGCTTCTCGGCGCACTTCCTCGATGGTCAGTTGCCGCCTTTTTTGGAGATGGTTGTCCCGACGGAAACCACAGTATAGGCAGTTATTCACACAGTAATTGCTACAATAAAGGGGGGCAAAAGTAACAATTCGGTCTCCATAAACTTTTCTTTTCACTTCTTTCGCTGTGGCGAACATTTCTTCCCACATTTCTGGGTCTTCAACGTTGAGGAGTGTGGCTGTCTCCTCTGGTTCAAGACGTTCTAGGTGGAGCGATTTTTCCAGGATTTCCCGTACCTGCTTTGGGTCAGGACGAGCATGTTGCCGGAGCAGTGTTTCGATACCTTGGTCATCGATAAAGTCCCTTCCGTCCGACAGGTACTTTTCCACCTCTTCTTCCTTGATGATTCGGTTCATCCATTCTTTGGCCGATAGCGATGCCACCTGAGACATGGTTTGTCCCTCCCATAAAAAAATCCCAACCTGCGGAAGGCAAGTCGGGATTTTTCCCTTCTTTTCCCCTTGGTTTCAGAAAGAACCTTTCCTCACCGCAGGTGTACACTATTATATCATATATCACGAAAAATTGATTATCGAATGGTTTTCTTGGAATGGGCGTGTTATAATTCCCTCACGAAGGGGGGATTTAGAGATCAGTTTGTCGTATCCATTTTCCAGCTTTGAGAAGCAAAACCTGGATTTTATTCTGGAGCTGGCCCTTTCTTTGGCAAGGAGCATCAGTGGATCTTTACTGCTTGAGGGTGAGCAGGGACAGGGGTTGGTTCTGGTGGCCGGTAAAAACCTCCATCCTTCCCATTTTGGGGAACTTTCCCGGCGTATACGGGGTATTTCCGAAATGGTCTTTGAAAGTGGAAAACCACTGTGCATCGATAGCAATGACCCCCTTTGGTTTGCATCCAGGCGAAGACGTGAAGACCGTTACTCGCTCTCTTTTCCAGTGCGAGATACCAGTACTCGAGTGATTGGCGTTTTGAACCTCAACCGGGTCAATGTGCCGTTTTCGAGTGAAGATATCGCGGTGGTTGAAAAGCTTGCTTCGGCCGTTGCCCTTCTTGTCGAGGAGAATATCCTACGCCGTAATCGTGAGAAATTGCTCCTCGTGTTTTCCGAGATTGTGAATCTGTTTGAAGGGAATGATTATCTCATGGACGAGAAGCTGGTTTTTGCCAAAATATTTTTAGCCGTGAAAATGCTTCTTGGAATTGAGCAGGGTGCAGTATTTAAGCTTTCGCCGCGGCGTCCATATCTGGCTTTTCGGGAAAAATGGCCCCGTTCCCTCAGTTTTTGTACGTTGGGCTTACCACCTGAGGCTATTCCTGCGGAGAGAGCCAGGGTACTCGATATTTCCTGGAGGGGTAAAGAGCGAAAGCTCCTTCTCCTTCCGGTTGCGAGTGACCTGGGCTGGCGTTTTCTCTTCACTTCGTTTCTCGATAAAGAATTGGAACTCCTGGAGCATTTGGTTTTGTCCATGATTGCTCGGCTTGGAAAATCATGTCTTGATAATATTTTCCTTTTTCGAAGAAATGAGAAGCTGGTGCAGGAGCGGGAAAGAAACCAGTTGGCACGAGAGCTCCACGATGGATTGGCTCAGATTCTCGCTTCTTCTCAGCTCTATCTTTACTTTTTGAAAAACAATATACCGCAACATGGTGGGGATGTCTGGCAGGAAATCTTAGAAAAACTCGATTGCCTGACCAGGATGGGAATTGAGGAATCCCGTTTTATTCTTTCGGAACTGGCAGGAAAACCCGTTTCTGCCTTGCGTTTGAAAAATGAGCTCGAAAGCATTGTGAACGTCTTTTCCTATCCAGGGATTGTTATCCATCAAGAAGTGACGGTAGGAGTGCGCTCGGTTTCGTTCCGGGTTTATCGGGTTATCACTTCCGTGGTTCGAGAAGCGCTTTCCAATGTTATCCGGCATGCTCAGGCCAAAAACGTCTGGATTACCCTCCACGATGATGCGCAGTTCTTATATCTTTCTATAAAGGATGACGGGAAGGGATTGGAGAAGGGTGTTGCGGTGCAGCAGGCAGAGGGTGGACATTTTGGGATTTACAATATGCGAAACCGAGTCAAACTGGCTCGAGGTCGCCTGCGCCTTATTTCTTCTCCGCAAAAGGGCCTGACGATTGAAGCCAAGATTCCTTTACAGTGAAAGAGGAAAAGCAGGATGGCCAAAGTCAAGGTTGCTCTGGTTGATGACCATCAGATTGTTTTAGCAGGTTTAAAAAAATTGCTTGAGGACCAGTACGAGGTGGTTTGTGCAGCACGAAATTTCCGCGAAGCTCTGGAACTACTTCCTTCTTCTGGAGCAGAACTGGTGCTCCTCGATGTGCATTTTCCGGGAAAGGATGGAGTCGAACTCTTGCGGATTCTCAAGGAAAGAATGCCCACCGCGCTTTTTGTAATGCTTACCGTAGAAGAGGATGAAGAAATCATTTTCCAGGCTATCCGGGAAGGCGCTCGAGGATATATCCTGAAACACAGTCCTCCAGAAGTCCTCCTCAAAAGTCTGAAAGCCTGTCTTGAGGGTGAAGTGCTCTGGGGGGAAGAGGTTTATCTTAAAGTGTTAGGGAAACTGAAAAAGGGGATTCCATTCGGAGCCGAAGGAATGGACCTTTCGCCGTTGAGCGACCTCCTTTCAGAGCGGGAATTGGAAATCGTTCGGCTCGTAATTCGGGGAATGGGAAACAAAGAGATTGCCGAAAAACTGTTTATTAGCGAGAGCACCGTGAAAAATCATCTGAGTCGAATTTTCCAGAAGCTGGGTGTGAAAGATCGGGTAGAGCTGGCGCTTCTGGCTGCACAAACCACCCAGAGGGGGTCGTCGTAACCCCCTCTGCAACTGATCATTGCAATCCGTTGAAACAGCTCTTCAGGTGTTTCTCATCCATGGGTTTTGTGAATAGACTGACGAGTACCGTCACAGCAATCGCGAGCGGCAGGCTGATGACGATGGGATCCACTACTTTCCATGGTTCACCCCAGAGGGAAGGTCGTCCAAACAATGCCTGGCAGATTCGTAGGGGTTGGGATTCTTTCTCGTGGACAAAAAGGAACCAGAACATACTGCTCAAAAATCCAGTGAGCATTCCGGCTATAGCTCCAGCTCGGGTGATTCTTTTCGAGTAGAGGGCCCCAAAGTACATGGGGAGGAACGAAGAGGCACAGAGACCAAAGAAGATGGAAGTTCCTCGGGCGATGATTTCCGAGCCAGTTTCGTAAAATCGGGGTAACCCCCAGGCTACAATGGTACTCAGGATGATGCCAATGGAAGTGCCCAGACGGTTGACACCGATTCCGGCCTTTTTCTTACTCAGTGTTTCGGTAATATCCCGACTCAAGGCAGCACCGATGGTGTGGTACTGGCTACTCATGGTGGACATGGCGGCAGCAAAGAGCGTCACCAAGAAAAGAATCCCAAACCACGCCGGCATGGTCTGCTCCACAAACATGGGAATGATGGAATCAACCTTTTTCCCAGCAGCAAGGAAAGCGATTTGCCCCGTGGTGTTGTAAAAGTACACATTGGAAACCGCCCCAACGGTGAAGGCGACTCCAGTCATTGCCAGGATAAAAATACCCCCCACCAGGGTTGCCCGGTTTAGTTCTTTACTGCTCTTCACGGTCATAAAGCGGGTTACCAGTTGTGGCTGGGCAAGAACCCCGATTCCTACTCCCAGGACGATGGTGGAAATCACCGTCCACCAGGTGCTTGACCCAAAGAGGGGCATGTGAGTAAATCCTCTGTGTCCGGTCTTACCCATTATTTCTGTAATCATAGGGTTCAACTTTTCCAGAGACTCATGGGCGCTGGTGATACCTCCCAGCCGGTAATAGGTGAAAAAGAGCAGGAGCACCATGCCGATGAACATCACGCTTCCCTGAAAGGCATCGGTATACATCACGCCTTTTAATCCCCCCATGATGACGTAAATTGCCACGATGGCGGAGAAGGCAAAGAGTGCCACCTCATAGTCGAGTTTCAGGTTCACCACCAGAAACTGTGTGGCTCCCATCAACACCGCTGCGGTGTAGATGGGCATGAACAGAAAAATCAAAATTCCACTGAAAACCTGGATAAAGCGTGATTGGTAGCGCTTACCCAAAAGCTCTGGAAAGGTGTGGCTATCCAGATTATATCCCATGGCTCTGGTGCGATGGCCAAAGAATACGAAGGCGATGAAGATTCCTACAAAGATGTTCAAAAAAGTTAACCAGAGTAAACTCATCCCAAAAAGAGCTGCAGTCCCTCCGAATCCCACAATTGCCGAAGTGCTGATGAATGTTGCCCCGTACGACATGGCCATGATGTACGGGTGTGCTTCTCTCCCTGCCAGAAGGTAATCGGTGGTACTTTGCGTCTTCCGGTAAGCAATATACCCCAGATATCCGGTGATCATTAAGTAAACAAGGACAGAAACAATCAGGGCAATCTGGTACATCTTTATCCCTCCTTATTCTTCCAGTTCTTCCTCTTCTTTTTCCCACTGGATGATTTTTTCTTCCTTCACCTCAAGGCCACCCCTGTTCCAGTTGATTGCTCCATACAGAACACAGAGTACAGTGCTTCCAATACAGAAGACATACGAGAGAACAATCCATGGGTCATGCAAGCCAAACAAAAAAATCCCCCCTTCGTACTGCAGTGTGATCAAGAGTTTCAATAAAAATTAGGTATATTCTAATCGAGGACAAAGGTGGTTGCAATCAGGAGGAGAAAAATTTTAGGGCTTTTTCTTATCAAAAACCCTGTCAGGAACCCCCGAAGTATATGGAGTGCGATCCTGAAACGTGTTACAATGGGGGAAATTCAAAGGGGGGATCACCATGAGTTGGCGATGGTTTGTCGGTGTCCTTTTTCCCATTCTGGTCCTTGTTTCTCTTACCCCAGCTTGGGCCTACGAAGAAACTACCATGCGGAATTTCCTGGTCGGAGAAGGAGTGCGGGTAGTGGTATCGAACATCCAGGGCAAGGTGGTGATGGAAGGACATGGAGAAAAGGTGGTCAACATGACGGCCACAAAATCTGTAGAAGGGGTTTCGGAAGAAAAGGCTCAAGAACTGCTTTCCCGGGTTGAGGTCAAAACCGAGGTGGAGGAAAACGCCATCCGGATCACCACCGACCTTTCAGGCACGTTTTTGAGCACCTTTCTTACCTGGCAAACCCCAAGAGTGGACTACTTCCTTGCGTTACCTTATACGGCTCAGGTGTATGTTGAAACGGTCAGTGGGGAGATACAGGCTACCAATCTCCGGGGTGAAACCGAGATCAAAACTGTAAGCGGCCGAATCACCACGCAGGGTCTCGCCGGGAAGGTGAACCTGGAAACGGTGAGTGGTGTAGTCAACGTGGGGCGGCTCCTGGGAGATATGGCGGTGCGCACCATAAGTGGTCCTGTAGAAGTTGATATTCCTTTGAGTCACGATTTTCTGGAAATTTCCCTTTCTTCGGTAAGCGGGAATGTCACCGTGTTTGTCCACGAAAAAGAAGAAATGAAACTCATCGTGGAGACGGTTTCCGGTCGCTTTGTTTCCGAAGTCCCCCTGGAGATTCATGAAGGGGGATCTTTTGGGCGACGAACCTTTCAGGGTCAAACCAGTGCTGAACCACGAAAAACCATTGTTGTCAAGACCATTTCCGGGAATGTGTCGCTGAAAAAATTAAAGAGGGAAACCATATGAGTTTTCGATTTTTCCTGTTGGCTATACTCTCTCTTATCCTTTTTCTTTGTCCTGCCTGTGCTTCGAGAGACCATGCCCTGGATTTTCCAGTTCTTGAACCGCTCGATTTTGAAGAGGGTCTTGTTTTCTTCGAGAAACAGATTCACATTGAAGGTGAGCCAGGACCCCCGTACATTTTCATCGATTTTCCCACCTACCGTTTCCGGGAAGAAGAGGGAACCCTCACGAGTTTTAACGGTGCCTTCGGGAGCGAGGAAGGAAAGGTAAATCCTTACGCTGTTGACCTCATCGTCGGTAAAGGTATCTCCCTTTCTGGTTCGGCTGGTTCTGGTGCCACCAGTGGTCTTCTGGGTATTACCGATTTTCCTTTCGTCTCTGGCGTTCTTTCGGTTCGGGAAATGCGTCCCGATGGAAGCCTCCTAATCCAGAAGGGAAATCCCACCATCACGTTTTTCGAACTCACCTTTCCGAATCCTATTCCTCCTGAAACACTGCTCATTCGCCCTGGGGAACGCTTGGAATATAGCATCACGAAAAATTGTGTTCTTTCCGGAACCACGCGCCGACTCACGCTCAGAGTCATTTTGCGCTGTGCCTTCATCAAACGGGAAAATTGCCGGAATGGGAGCTGGGCTGATATGTAGAATCCCAAATTGGGATCCATCTCCTCAAAATGAACACGTTCTCTTTCCATATGCTCCGTAGGAGGAGTGGAAAAAGGAAAAAGGGTTTCTTTTAGGCGGTGGGTTGTTGTAGTCACATACGGTGCCATGGCGGGGGGTCCTCTTTTTGACTTCCTTCTTTATTTTTGCTCTTTTGGCCTGCAAACGCATCGTTACCGGTGTTTGAGGTATTGCCAGTTTCACTCCGAAGCGAAACGCTTTCTTCTTGACGATTCCAGGGAGTATGTTATAATCCTCTGTGGATGCTGGGCGGGAATAGCTCAGGTGGTAGAGCGCCAGCCTTCCAAGCTGGGTGTCGCGGGTTCGAGTCCCGTTTCCCGCTCCAGGAATTGGGCAAACCACGAAAATCCCACAGTTGATTCGCTCCTTTTGTTTTCCCCATTTGAGGATGAGTGTGGTTCGGTGTCCCTGGGAGGACGCGATGACCCCATTCTGTGGTCTAAAAAGGGGAGAACCTTCCCATGGGTTGAAAAGCGCGTCTGGAGTATCCCGCCAAGGGATTCTAAAGCCGTCGTATATGGCAAGAAAAAGGAACGATGGGGTCAGTCCGTTTGGTTTGGCCTCAAAATCGCAGTGTGATATAATTTTCTCGCTTTGGAGATTCCCTGAAGGGGGCGCATTATGTTTGGTTTGGTGAAAGAAGTGTTTCAGCGCTGGTCACAAGACCGGCTGATAAAAGAGTTAGAGCAGAAATTTGTGGAACCCATTAATGCCCTGGAAAAGGATATCAGCCGACTCAGCGATGGAGAGCTTCGCGGAAAAACCCAGGAGTTTAAAGTGCGGTTGAGCCAGGGGGAGAGTCTTGACGATATCCTGCCGGAAGCTTTTGCGGTGGTGCGGGAAGCGGCGCGGAGAACCATTGGGATGCGCCATTTTGATGTCCAGATTATCGGGGCGGTGGTGCTCCATCAGGGAAAGATTGCCGAGATGCAGACTGGTGAGGGGAAGACCCTGGTGGCCACCATGCCGGCGTACCTCAATGCGTTGACCGGAAAGGGAGTGCACATTGTTACCGTCAACGATTACCTGGCTAAACGTGACCGGTACTGGATGGGACCGGTGTATGAGTTTTTGGGTTTATCGGTGGGACTGATTCAGCATGAGTCTAATCCTGCAGAACGGCAGGTTGCCTACGGGTGTGATGTCACCTACGGGACCAATGTGGAGTTTGGCTTTGACTATCTACGGGATAACATGGTGTGGCGTAAAGAGGATGTGGTACAGCGTAAACTTCACTACGCCATTGTGGACGAGGTGGACAGTATCCTGATTGACGAAGCCCGTACCCCGCTTATCATCTCTGGTCCATCAGAAGAAGACACCGAGATTTACTATAAAGTGGATCGGGCAGTACGGAAACTGGCTTATCAAGAGGACTTCGATTACGAAGAGAAAACCCGCTCCATATGGTTGACTGAAGGAGGGGTGGCTAAAGTCGAGAAGCTCCTCCATGTTGATAACCTCTATGGGGATTCCGGGAAGGGAACGTTAGAGCATTTGGTCCGTCAGGCCTTGAGAGCCCACCATCTGTATAAAAGAGATGTGGACTACGTGGTGAAGGACGGACAGGTTATCATCGTTGATGAATTCACGGGCCGGTTGATGCACGGGAGGCGGTACAGTGAGGGTCTGCATCAGGCCATTGAGGCTAAGGAAGGGTTACAGGTGGCCAGCGAAAATCAGACTCTGGCTTCCATCACCTACCAAAACTATTTCCGAATGTACGAAAAACTGTGTGGGATGACGGGCACGGCCAAAACCGAAGAGGATGAGTTCATCTATACCTATGGGATGCCGGTAGTGGTGATTCCTACCAATAAACCTTTACGGCGCACGGTGCTTCCTGATGTGATTTATCGCACAGCCAAAGAAAAGTTTGAAGCGGCGGCGCAGGAGATTGAAAGGCTCCATAAGATGGGTAGACCAATTCTGGTGGGTACGGTTTCCATTGAGAAGTCAGAGCAGTTGAGTGCGCTTTTGTGGAAGAGAAAAATTCCCCATCAGGTCCTCAACGCCAAACACCATGAGAAGGAAGCGGAAATCATCGCCCAGGCGGGGAAGAAAGGAGCGGTCACCATATCCACCAACATGGCTGGTCGGGGAACCGACATCCTTCTCGGGGGGAATCCCGATTTTATGGCCAAGCAGGAGTTGCGCCGTCTGGGGTTTGACGAGGAAACCATCCGGCGGATTGCCCAGTACATCCCTGCAGAGGAACCGGAAGCGCAGAAAGCCAGAGAAAAATACCAGGAACTCTACTGGAAATTCAAAGAGGAAACTGACCGGGAAGCGGAGGAAGTGAAAGCGCTGGGCGGGCTCCATGTGATGGGAACCGAACGGCATGAAAGCCGTCGAATTGATAACCAGTTGCGGGGACGAGCCGGAAGACAGGGTGACCCGGGTTCGTCACAGTTTTTCCTTTCTCTGGAAGATGACCTGTTGCGGCTTTTTGGAGGAGAACGGATTTCCAACCTCATGAGCCGTCTGGGAATCGAAGAGGGAGTTCCCATTGAGCATCCGCTCGTTAACCGGGCTATTGAATCGGCGCAGAAGAAAGTGGAAGGGTACCATTTTGGCATCCGCAAGACCCTCCTCCAGTACGACGATGTGATGAATAAGCAACGGGAAGTGATTTACAGCCAGAGACGGCGGATTCTTTTCGAAGATAACCTCGATTCCTTGGTGATGGATATGCTTGAGGGAGTGATTGCCGATGTGGTGGCCATTTATGCGGATGAGAAAACCTATCCGGAAGAATGGGATTGGGAGAGCTTGAACCGAAGGCTCCAGGACCTTTTCGGAATGCGCCTGGAGATACCGCAGGAAAGGATTCCGGAAATGACTCCGGAAAAGTTGAAAGGAACCCTCCTTACGGCTACGACCGAACGCTATCGGAAGCGGGAGGCGGACCTGGGAAAAGAAGTTTTTCAGAACCTGGCACGCTATGTGATTTTGCGGGTGGTGGACCACCACTGGAAGGAACACCTTTACAACATGGACCACCTACGGGAGGGGATTGGTCTACGGGCGGTGGGGCAAAAGGATCCCTTTGTGGAGTACCAGATGGAAGCCTTTGCCATGTTTCAAGATATGGTGGCCAACATTCGGGAAGATGCCCTGCGGTACCTTTTACAGGTTCAGGTGGTACGGGAAAAAGGGCAAAGAGAGCATCGAGACCGTTCCGAAAGCACCGCTCCCAGTGCCCAGATTGTGAAGCACAAGGAAGAAAAAGAGAAGTCCAGAAAAAAGGTAGGGCGGAACGATCCCTGTCCCTGTGGGAGCGGAAAGAAGTATAAATACTGCTGTGGGAAGAACTGAGAAAGAAGGGAGGAAAAGTGAATGCCCTTGGATATGGAGAATATGCTGAATGTGATTCGGGAAAAACTCACTGAAATCGGTGAGTATCTTTGACCAGGAAGGGCTTTCCCGGCGGATTAAGGCTTTGGAAGAGAAAATGTCCCGGGACGATTTCTGGAGTGATCCAGTGGAACAGGTCCAGGTTCTGGGAGAATATAAGTATCTGCGACAGATTATGGAGGGATACAACAATCTAAAGGAGAAATGGCAGGAGGTGGAGGAGTGGAAAGGCATCCTGGATCCGGGCGATCCAGAATATCGGGAGTTGGAGAGCGAGGCCCGGGCCCTCTTTACGGAGGTGGTGGACCTCGACATCAGGATGCTTTTCCGGGAACCGGAGGACAAGGGGAATGCTATTGTGACCATTCATTCCGGGGCGGGAGGTGTGGAATCACAGGATTGGGTGGCGATGCTGTTGCGGATGTACCTCCGCTTCTGTGAGCGCAAAGGGTTTGAAGCCAGGGTGACCGATGAACTGGAAGGAGAAGAAGCGGGTTTAAAACATGTGACTTTCATTGCCCAGGGGGAGTATGCTTACGGGTACCTGAAATCGGAACACGGGGTGCACCGGTTGATTCGCATTTCTCCGTTTGATGCCAATAAGCGCCGGCATACCACCTTTGCCATGGTAGACGTGATTCCGGAAATGGGTGAAGAGGTGGAAGTTGAAATCAATCCCCAGGATTTGAAAATCGAAACCTTCCGGGCTGGAGGGCATGGGGGACAGCATGTGAATGTCACCGATTCGGCAGTGCGTATCATCCATATTCCCACCGGAATTGTGGTGCAGTGCCAAAATGAGCGGTCACAACATCAGAATAGGGCGGTGGCCATGAAAATCCTTCGGGCTCGCCTGTATGAACGCTACCGAGAAGAACAGAAGAGGAGACTTCAGGAGATTAAAGGGGAACACAAAGAAATTGCCTGGGGGAACCAGATTCGCACCTATGTCTTTCATCCCTATAATCTGGTTAAGGACCATCGCACCGGTCACGAAACCGGAGACGTCAACCGGGTGATGGATGGCGAGATCGATGACTTTATCGAGGCGTTTTTAAAAAAGGAACGAAGCCTATGAAAGTTTACGCCCTCATTGGACCCACGGGAACCGGCAAAAGTTACCGGGCACCGCATATCGCCCAGAAATACGGCATTGACTGCATCATCGATGATGGCCTTCTCATCGCCCAGGGGAGGATTATCGCCGGGAGATCATCCAAGGCGGAGCTTTCCAAAATTCGGGCGGCTAAAGTCGCTATTTTCTATTTCCCCTCCCATCGGGAGGAGGTCAAAAAAGCCATTCAACGGTTGAATCCGCAGAAAATCATGGTACTGGGGATTTCCCTTTCCATGGTGGAAAAAATCTGTGAACGGCTGGAAATTCCCTATCCCAAAGAAATTCTGGAGATTCAGGAGCTTGCCAGTCCTGAGGAGATTACCATGGCTCTGAACGCACGGGAAAACGAGGGAAAGCACACCATTCCGGTGCCGCTGGTGGAGATTAAGCGGAACCTGTGGAGTGGTTTTGTGGATATCATTCCGGTGGTGGTCTGGCGATGGTTTTACTCTTCGCATGAAAAGACGGTGGTGCGTCCTCCCTTCAGTTACTTAGGAAAATTGGTGGTGACCGAAAACGCTCTGCGTTCCCTGGTGGCCTTACTTCTTCTTCGCCTTTCCTGGGTAGAAACGGTCGAAGCGGTGGAACTGCGTCGTCTGGGTGGGGAAATGGAGGTGGAAGTGGAATGTGTTTTTCGGAAAGGTTTTCCTGTGGCCCACTTTGGACGGCTCATCCAGGGATATCTGCGGGAGCGAGTGGAATACCTCACCGGAGTGGAGATTCGGGTGGTCCATGTGGACGTGAGCGGCATTGCCGGGGTCCCCTTGACTTCAGCGGCATTATCTGGTAGTAAATACGAAATTTGAGCGAAAAGGGAAAAGGGATGAAATATAAGCGCATTGCCGAGCTAGTTCAGGAGCTGAAAGAGAAAAACGAAGCCCTGATTTTGGGTGGGGGAAAGAAAGCCATTGAAAAGCAGCACCAGTCGGGAAAACGCACTGCTCGGGAACGGATGGAGATGTTCTTCGATAGAGGAAGTTTTGAAGAAGTGGACCTCTTTGTGGAGCATCGGGCAGAACGTTTTGGGATGAAAGAAAAAACCGTTCCGGCCGATGGGGTGGTGACGGGATTTGGGACGGTGGATGGAAGGGCGGTTTTTGCCTACTCTCAGGATTTCACCGTGATGGGGGGATCGCTGGGGGAGATGCACGCCAAAAAGATTTGTAAAATCATGGATATGGCCCTCAAGGTGGGAGCGCCGGTCATCGGTATCAACGATTCTGGAGGAGCGCGCATTCAGGAAGGTATTGATTCCCTTTCCGGATACGGCCAGATTTTCTGGCGCAATACCCAGGCTTCAGGGGTGATTCCTCAGATTGCGGTCATCGCCGGTCCCTGTGCTGGCGGTGCGGTGTATTCTCCGGCTCTCATGGATTTCATTTTCATGGTTGAGGGAATGAGTAAGATGTTTGTCACCGGTCCTCAGGTAGTGAAAGCCGCCACCGGTGAGGAAGTGTCGGCCGAAGAGCTGGGTGGGGCATTGACCCATGCCAGCAGAAGTGGGGTGGCCCATTTCATTGCCCGAAACGAAGAGGAGTGTTTTCTGGACCTACGCCGGTTGTTGAGTTATCTCCCTTCTAATAACGCTGAAGAACCACCGTTTGCGGAAAGCAGTGACCCCGTGGACCGAGAGAATCGGACCCTTCTTGAGGTTGTTTCTCCCAATCCCAATAAGCCCTACGACATGAAGAAGGTGATCCAGGAAATTGTGGATCAGGAAAGTTTTTTTGAGGTGCAGAAGGATTTTGCCCGGAATATCATCGTGGGATTTGCCCGGATGGGAGGGCACGTGGTGGGGATAGTAGCCAATCAGCCCTATCACTTAGCTGGATGTCTGGATATCGATTCAGCTGATAAGGCTTCCCGGTTCATCCGGTTCTGCGATTGTTTTGGGATTCCACTTTTGACTCTGGTGGATGTACCCGGTTTCCTTCCCGGGACCAACCAGGAATTTGGAGGTATCATTCGCCACGGAGCGAAAATGCTCTATGCATATTCTGAAGCCACCGTTCCCAAGATTACTGTAATCGTGCGTAAGGCATACGGAGGGGCGTATCTGGCCATGTGCAGCCGGGATTTGGGAGCGGATTTGGTTTTGGCCTGGCCCACGGCAGAGATTGCCGTGATGGGGGCTGAGGGGGCGGTGGCCATCATTTTCCGTCAGGAACTGGAAAAGGCTCTGGATCCGGAGGTGGAACGGGAAAAACTCATCGACCAGTACCGGCGGGAGTTTTATAATCCCTATCAGGCAGCGAAAAGAGGCTATGTGGACCAGGTTATTGATCCGGTGGTGACTCGCTTGAAAGTGGTGCGGGCTCTGGAGATTTTCTGGTCGAAACGGGAGGGGAGGAGGGGGAAAAAACATGGCAATTTCCCGGTATGACATGGGTGTGGCGTTGAAGCCGGAAGTGGTGGCGGCCATTATGGCCGTCCTTTCGGAAATTTTGAAGGAAGAAGAAGCCCCGAAAAAAACCCGTCCTTATGTGGTGCGAAAAAACCGGGGCTGGAAAGAGATGGCGTTGCAGGAAGGAAGTTTAGTGGTCCACTTTTTGAGGAGGTAGAAACTGGTGCGCCGATTCTGGGTTCGGGTCAATGGAGAAGAGTATCAGGTAGAAGTGATGGAAATCGTTGAAGAGGGTGAAAGAAAGGGTTTTGAAATCAGCAACATCGCCAGGGTTCGGGAGGGGAAAAAAAGCGGTGAAGGGTTACAGGTCACCACCACCATCCGTTCACCCATGCCTGGTCGGATTCTGGCGGTGAATGTGAAAAAGGGAGACCAGGTGAAAGCTGGGCAGGTGGCGGTGATTTTGGAAGCCATGAAGATGGAAAACGAAATTTCCATCGAACACCCTGGGGTGGTCACCGGTGTCTATGTGGAAGAGAACGACACGGTGGATGTGGGTGATACGTTGCTGGAGGTGGAAGAGTGGAGGGAATAATGGAACGCAGGGTTTTTTTCCTTCTTTTGGCCTGTATCATCGCCTTGGGAACAGGTCTTTCACTGGTGCCTTCCCGAGTGAGTCGAGAATTTGCTAGCCGCCGGGTGGAAGTGGTGGTGGATTGGGATGACATCGAATGGCTGGGGAAAACCCAGGGGATTGACCCACTGGCTCTGATAACCAAGCTCCGGGAGATGGGTGTGGAAACCGTGGGGGTGAACGAGTACTCTCTAAGGCGTCTCAAGGATACGGGAAGGGTGATACCGGTGGCCTATTCTGGAGGGACACTGTACCGCTACTTTCAGGTCCCTGACCCCAGGCTCAGGGAAACCATTATCCGACAGCTCAACATTTTGGGGAAAAAGGCGGAGGAACCCCAGGAAGGAATCGTGGGAATGAACGTCGTATTCGAAGAGGAAGACAAAATGGGGCTGGGCTGGAACCGGGAACTGGTTCAGTTTTTATCCGATGCCGGATTCCGGGTTGTTTTGCGCCCCATCAACCGTTACGACCTTTCTCCGGAGACGATGGAGACACTCCTCGAGGACCCGGTCTGGGAGAGGGCTGAGGGAGTTATTTTCCAGGGAGATTCGGTTCTGGGATATGGAGAGCCGGCTTCCCTGAAGCGGATGGCTTCATTCTTGCGGGAACGAAAGCTCTTTTTTGGTTACCTTGAATTCGTGGGCCAGAAAGGGGAAACCACGTTGAGTTCCCTCATTCCTGATTTGACGGTGCGGGTGCACAGCATTGCTCCAGATGAATTGAAAAACTATACCCCGGTGGCCGCCAAGGAGCGATTTTTGCGGGCGGTCAAAGAACGCTCGGTGGCACTTATCTATCTGCGAGCCTTTACTGAGCCCCCTTCGGCCAAGAGCGTGGAGAAAAACCTGACCTACTTCCAAAATATTTTGCAAACTCTTCGGGAAAATGGTTTTGTACTGGGGAAGGCGGTGGTACCTCAGCGTCCCTTTGCGGTGCCTCGCTTCATGCTCGCTCTTTTTGCCGTTTCGATGGCGGTGATGACACTTTTGCTCTGGGAGTTTTTCTTCGATTTTCACCTTGTGCCCTTTCTCGGTTCCCTGGTGGTGCTCCTTCTGGGGATTTTTTTAAACCCCATTGGGGGGATGAAAATTTTGGGACTCTGGGCTGGAGTGGTGGTGCCGACGCTTGCGGTTATCCTCTGTGTGGAAAACTTTCGCAAGGAAAAAATCCTTCAGGGTCTTGGTCTCTCTTTTCTGACCCTTTTTGCTGGAGCCATGGTGGTTTCGATGGGGCTCTATCACTGGCTGTTTGTGCTGCGTATCCACCAGTACTTCGGGGTAAAGGTCTCTCTGGCCTTACCGCCGCTTTTTGTACTGCTTTATCTTTTCAAAGCTCGGCTACTGGGGGTGAGTGTTGGGCAGTTTTTCCTGGATTACCTGAAGCGATTTGAGCTTTTGATTCTGGGAATCGTAGCGGTGGGAACGGTGCTTTACCTTACCCGTTCGGGAAATTTTCCCCTTCTTCCCGCGGGGGGTCTGGAGAGCCTGATGCGGGGAGGTTTAGAACGGATGCTCTTCATGCGGCCCAGAACCAAGGAATTCCTGATTGGGTATCCGGCGTTGTGGTTGCTTTCGGTGTTTCCCCTGTCAGCTTTTCGCCCGGCCTACCAGATATTGCTGTGGCTGGCGGTGACGGTGGGGTTCACCACTTTTTTGAATTCCTTCTCGCACCTCCATACCCCGTTTCTCTTTGTGCTCCTGCGCTTTGGAAACGCCATGGCGCTCAGTATCGCGGTGTTCTTCGTTTATTGGGTGGCAATCAAAGTGGGACTGGCCATCTACCACTTTTTTGCGCGCTGGGGGGAGTAGCATTACCCACCTTTTTTTTCTGGGGTACTATGGTTTCGGAAACTGGGGCGACGAGCTGAGTCTCCTTGCCACCCTGCGTGCGGTGGAAAAACTGAGACGAAACGGTGGGCAATTTGTATGCCAGGTCCTCTACCGGACCACAAATCCCTTATTTGATTTTCCTCCAGGAGTGGAGGTGGTTTCTCGGGAGTGCTTTCCCCAGATCCTCAAGCAGGTGAAGAATTCCCAAGCCCTCATGGTGGGGGGAGGAAGCCTTCTCCAGGATACGACCAGCTTCCGTTCGCTTGCTTACTATTATAGCCTCCTCCGTTTTGCCCTTTTTTGGGGAAAACCCATTCTCTTCTATGGATGTGGGCTGGGACCCTTCAAGCGGTCTCTCAGTCGGTGGATGGTTTCCGGGGTGCTGCGCCGCTCGTTCCTCCTTTTGCGGGATGAGGAGAGTTGCACTTTGGCGTATCAACTGGGGACCAGGCCATCCCGGGTAGTGCTGGGGGTGGACCCGGTCTTTTTGCTCCAGGACCTCCTCCCGGAAAAAAAAGGTTCCGCAGAGAAGGTGGCCGTATTCTTGCGCCCGGTGGATAGGGAAAAAGAAGAAAACCTCTTTCGGTCTCTCAAAGCCCTTTTGGCTTTCGTGCCGGAAATGGAGTTCGTGGCCTTTCACCACCAGCTGGATGGGGAGTTTGTGAGCCGTCTTGCGAAACGCCTGGGGGTACGGAGTTTTTCGTTTGACCATCTTATGGAGGTATTGGCCTATTTTCAGAACGTGGATATGGTTTTCAGCATGCGCTTTCATCCTCTGGTGCTTTCCACCATGCTCGACATCCCCTGGGTGGCTTTTGATGTTGACCCCAAAATTCGGGCTCTGGCTTCGCTTTTTTCGGGAGAAAATCTCCTTTCCTTCCAGGGACTTTCCCCGGAAGCGCTCATCGCCATGTACACCAGGCGGCATCTTCTTGCAGAAAAAAATAAAGTAGCGAAGGCGCTTTTGTCCACTCGTTTCGGGAGGATGGAGGAAAAACTCTTCGATTTCCTGCAACTTCTGGGGTGAACCATGGATTTTCTGGGTTTTTCCATTTCGGAGCTTGAAAAAAAGGCCATTGTGGACCTTCTCAGTGAGGCAGTACAAAAAGGACGAAAAATGCACCTTGTAACCCTCAACCCCGAGATGCTGGCCTGTCAGTCCCGGAATCATCGCTTTCGAGAGGTGCTCAAGCGGGCCGAACTCTTGATTCCCGATGGGATGGGGATTATCTGGGGGGCAAGGTTTCTGGGGCAAACCCCTATCAGACGCCTTCCCGGGATAGAGCTGGCTGAGGCTCTGCTGGAGAGAGGCCGCGACGAAGGGTGGCGGGTTTACCTTTTGGGGGGAAAGGAGGGGGTTGCGGAAAAAGCAGCCGAGGTGTTGTGCAGGCGGTATCCGGGGCTTCAAATTGTTGGTGTTCACCATGGCTACTGTGCAGATGATGCTCAGGTGGTCAGAGCCATCAACCAAACTGCGGCGACATTGCTTCTGGTGGGGATGGGGTCTCCACGGCAGGAACTGTGGATTGACACGTACCGAGACGCATTGATTCCTTCCCTTTTTATGGGTGTTGGGGGAAGTTTTGATGTCTGGAGTGGAGAGAAGAAACGAGCACCATATTTTGTCCGGCGGCTGGGCTTCGAATGGCTCTGGCGAGTGGGGAGCGAGCCGCAACGAGTCCGCAGGGTCCTTCCTTCGTTTTTTCGCTTTGGAGTCCTCCTTTTGCGGGAGCGAATACAGCGGTGAATGGTATAATGGGAAACGTGAAACCGTTTCTGGAATTTAAAGATGTATCCAAAATCTATCCCACCGGAGTGAGGGCTCTGGAAGGGGTTAATCTGGCCTTGGGGGAAGGGGAGTTCGTGTTCCTCTTTGGGCCAAGTGGGGCGGGGAAAACGACCCTTTTAAAGCTCATTAACCGGGAAGAGCGACCCACCAGAGGAGAAGTGTGGCTTTCGGGGTGCCGGATTAGTCACCTGGAGGAACGGTATGTGCCGCTGTTGCGCCAGAATCTGGGAATGATTTTTCAGGACCTACACCTTGTACCAGAGTGGACGGTTCTTGAGAACCTCCTCGTCCCCTTAGAGGTGTTGCAGGTGAAGCGGAACAAGGCCTTTCGGATGGCCAAAGAAATGCTTCGGTTTTTGCGATTGGAGAAAAAGGGGTTGCATCGGGTGGAATGGCTGTCAGGGGGTGAGAGGCAGAAGTTGAGCCTGGGAAGAGCACTGATTCACCAGCCAGGACTGGTTTTAGCTGATGAGCCGACCAAGAACCTGGATGAGGAATCCGCGCAGGAAGTGGTGGGTATCCTTTTTGAGTTTGTCCAGAAGACGAAGGCAACCGTCATCCTGGCCACCCACGACCAGGAACTCCTGCAGGTTTTTGGAGGACGAGTGGTCAGGCTGGAGCGAGGAAAAGTGAGTGCCTCATGAAATTTTTCTTCCGCCGCCTCTCTCGCAAACCTTCCTTTTTTATCATGGGGTGCTTGAGTATCTTTTTTACTCAGCTGATTCTCAATCTTTTTATCTTCGGCTACCTGGAGCTGGATAAGATGCGGGAGATGTGGAAAGGGAGCTTCACTCTGCGGGCTTTTTTTGTGGTGGGCACCCCTCTGGAGAAAATCCAGGAAGTCCAGCAAAAAATCGAAGATTGGGCTGCGGTGAAGCAGGTGGTGTTTGTGGATGCGGAGGAAGCCCGCAGGCGGTTTTTGCAGTATTTTGCTCTGCAGGAAGAGGATTTACCTGGAGGAGAGAATCCTTTTCCGGCTTCTCTGGAGGTCCTTCCCGAGCGGCTTGAAGACCTCCCCAAACTGGCGGCGGAGATGAAAAAGATTCCGGTCTTTGATGAGGTGGTCTATGGGGGGAAAAACGTCGAAGAACTGCTCCGCTTCCACCGGTTTTTTGTAGGGGCAGGGGGAGTCGTAATTTTGGGGGTGTTCATTTTTGTGCTCCTTTTGATTGGAAGCATGGTCACCCTGAAAGTCCGTTTCCATCAAGAGGAGATTCGAGTGTTGCGTCTTTTGGGGGCCACCAACCGGCAGATCCGAGCTTCGTTCTTAGGGGAGGGGGTCCTGGAGGGTTTTTTGGGGGGGATGACGGCTTTTGTGGTGAGCAGCTTCTTTTTTCGCTTCTTTCTGGAATTTTTGGAAGCGTCTTTTCCCGCCTTTTTCTGGGTGCGGTTTGCGGATTTTTTTCTGCCCCTTTTTTTGATTAACGTGTTTTTGAGTGGTATCCTGAGTATGGTGGGAACCTTTGTGGCGGTCAACGGAGTGCTGAAGGAGATGCCATGAAAAGGACAATCCTGATTTTCCTGACGGTTTTCTTTTGTGGTGTGCCTCTGCTCTGGGCCCAGGGGGAAAACCTGGAACAGGAAATTACTTCCCAGGAAAAACGGTTGATGGAGCTCAAAAATGAGCAGGCCCGGGTGGAACAGGAATTGAACAAGGTGCTGAAGAAGGAAAAAAACCTCCTGGGAGAAATCGAGAAGCTGGACGGTCAGATTGACCGTTTGGAAAAGGATATTGCCCGTTCTCGGAAGCGAATTCTGGAACTCCAGGAGGAACGGATGCGCCTGGAAAAAGAGGTGGAATCGCTGTCGCAGCGTATCGCCAGTAACGAGGCCAAGGTGCGGGAGGTGCTTGCCCGGGTCTATCGCCAGGATTTGGGGATGGGTTTCTGGGAATTCCTCTTAGAAAGTGCTTCCCCTTCAGAATGGGAGGAAAAGTGGTATTTACTGCGGAAATACTATCAGTTTGAAACCGGGGTCATCCTCACCCATGTGGAGGAGAAAGAATCGTTGAGCCGGAAGCTAGAGGAAATCAAAAACACCATGCGCTTGGAGAGTACCCTCAAAGAGAAAATGGCTCTGGAAAATGGACGCCTTACTCAACTCAAAAAGGCTCGTCAGGAGATGCTCGCCAAAGTGAACGCCGACCGGCAGAAGTTTCAGGCCACCCGGCAGAAGTTAGCCCAAGCTCAGAAGGAAGTGGAAGGGATGATCGTGGCGCTGCAGAAAAAGTTGGCTGAGCGAAAAAGCGCACCGGTTGTGTCTACGGCCAAAAGGGGGCGGTTGCTCTGGCCAGTCCAGGGAGGGAAAGTGATTCGTTCCTTTGGCGAGAGCAAAGATCCCCGTTACGGAGTCACCTTTTATAACCCGGGGATTGATGTCGCTGCCCCCCTGGGTTCGCCGGTTGTGGCGGCTTCATCGGGAGTGGTGATTCTGGCCCAGAACGTGCGGGGCTATGGAAAAACCATTATCCTCGACCATGGACGGGATATCTTTACGGTATACGCCCATCTTGGGGAGCTGAAGGTGAGTTCTGGGCAGGAGGTAAAAGAGGGACAGGTGATTGGTCTTGTGGGTGATACGGGACTGGTGGACCGACCGACCCTCCATTTTGAAGTGCGGGTGGGAGAAAAAGCCAAAGAAGAAAATCCTTTGCAGTGGTTAGAGTAAAGAATCGAGGTGAATATGGTGCGGCAAAAACGGTGGTTTGTGGTCATTTTGAGTGTGGTGGCATTAGGGATTGGCTTGGCTTATGCTGGTGCCAGCCGGGATGCGTATGGCTTTCTGGAGGTACAGAGTGTTACTCAGGATGTCGATGAAAAAACCTGGGAACCCCTCTTTGAGACCATTACGTTCCTCAAAGAAAAGTTTATTGGTGAGCAACCCCTGAAAGAGGACATCCTCATGGAAGAGGCCATCCGGGGAATATTGAAGTCCCTTGATGACCCTTACGCCCGGTACCTTGACCCGGAAGATTTTAAGATTGAGACCAGCGACCGGCTGGAGGGGGAATTTTCTGGAATCGGCATCGTGATTGCCATTAAGGATGAACAGTTGACCGTGATTTCCCCCATCAAGGGGTCTCCGGCTGAGCGGGCGGGAGTCAAGGCGGGAGATATGATTGTGGCCATTGATGGAGAGTCCACTGCAGGAATCTCGCTTGACCGGGCGGTCAAAAAGATGCGCGGGACCAAAGGGACCAAGGTGGTGCTGGAAATCAAACGAGAAGAGCAAAAGGAGAACCTGACAGTGGAAATCGTGCGGGATATCATCTCGATTCAGAGTGTGGAACACGAGGTCCGTTCTGATGGAGTGGGAGTGGTGCGGATTTCTGAGTTTCACGGAAAAACTTTTAACGAGTTGCGTGAGGTTATTTTTGCCCTGCAGGATGCTGGAGTCAGGGGATTGGTGATCGATTTGCGGGATAACCCAGGGGGACTTCTCCCAGCAGCGCTCCTCTGTTCGGGTATTTTTGTACCCCAGAATCGGGACCTTCTTGTGGTTGAGGACCGGCAAGGGCGCAAGGAAGTGATTAAAAACTTTGTGAGCCCCCTCTGGGATAAGCCCCTGGTGGTGCTTGTCAATAAAGGGACTGCCAGTGGTGCGGAAATCATGGCTGGAATCCTGCGCATGGTATTGAAGGCGAAACTCGTCGGGGAGAATACCTTTGGGAAAGGCGTGGTACAGGAAATTTTCCCGCTTTCCCACGGTGGAGGTGTGATTTTTACCGTTTCCAGATATTACCTGGCTGATGGGACCCTGGTCGATAAAGTGGGACTTCCTCCGGACGTGGAGGTCAAAGAAGAGGAGAAACAATTTGAACAGGCGGTTAGAGAACTGAAAGGTCTTCTTGGTAACGATGAATTGGCTTCGTAGGGTTCCATTCTGGGTTTTACTGTTCCTCATGGCGCTGGGGGTGTACTTTCTCTGGGAGGGTCTCCGGGAGCACGATGCACCGTTTTCGCGCTTTGCTCTGGCTCAGGTTTTTTCCCGGGGGCTGGATCGCCTGTGTACCACGGTGATTGTGCAGGAATTGCATCTTCGGGCCCTGCACGTGGAAACCATTCCTCCGCAAGGCGAAGGGGTTTGGCAGGTCCAGGCCATTTTTGCCAACCGGGATTCTCTTCAAAGTTTTGCCGAGGGAATGGAAAACTTCTTTACCCTTTTACCCTATATGGGTTTTCGGGGAGAGAGGAGGGTAGAAGGTGAGGATGAGACCTATACCCTCTTTTTCGGAGAACACCCCTTCTTTTTCCTGAGGTTGAAGGTTAAACCCCGTTTTCAGGTGGCGATCGTGATTGATGACTTGGGATATGACCTGCGCCTGGCAGAAAAATTCCTTGCCCTTCCGGTGAAACTCAATGTGGCGGTGCTTCCGAACCTTCCCCATACCCAGGATGTGGTCCGAATGGCGAAAGCGAAGGAGAAAGAAATCCTCATTCATTTCCCCATGGAGGCGTTCAATGGGAAGGAAAACACCAAGGAAGGATTACTCCTGCGGGTGGGAATGTCCTCTGAAAAAGTCAAAGAACTTCTGGATCGGGTCTGTGGTGAAATCCCGGGTGCTCGGGGGCTCAATAACCACAAGGGTTCCCGGGTCACTTCCACTCCTGAGCTCATGAAAGTTTTCTTTGGGCACCTGAAAGAGCATGACCTCTATTTTCTGGATAGCCTCACCACCTCAAAGTCGGTGGCTTTTCAGATTGCTCAGGAAAACGGAATCCGGGCTTTTCGGCGGGATGTCTTCCTTGATACCTATCCTGCCGTGGAGTACGTGAAGAATCAACTTCGGACCACGATTCAGGTGGCCAAAAAGAAGGGGTATGCCATCGCCATCGGGCACCCTCGGGAGTCGACCTATCGGGCGCTCTCTGATTTCTTAAGCAGTTTCTCGGATCCAGATGTGGAATTCGTGTTTCTTTCCGAAATCCAAAAGAAGGAGTCGATGTAACATGGCCTTTGTGGATAACAGTCGATGCTGGCTCTGTGGAAACCTGAATCCCCATGGTTTTCAGCTCCGTTTTCGCCAGGAGGAGAACGATACGGTGACTGAAACTGTGATACCCTGGTACTATCAGGGTTTTGATGGGGTGGCCCATGGGGGAATGGTGGCGGCACTTCTGGATGAAGTGATGTCCCACGCGGTGAAAGCCACCGGGGAAATTGCCGTGACCGGGACCCTGGAAGTGAAATACCTCCGCCCCTGCCGCACTGGGGAAATTGTCACCCTGCGGGGTCGGGTGGTGGAAAAGAAAGGGCGCCTCATTCAGGCCCGGGGGGAAGTGGTGCAGAACGGAGAATTGGTAGCCGAAGGAAAAGGAGTCTTCGTGATTCCCAAAGAAGGAGTGAAGAAGAATGGATAAGGTGCGGGTACGGTTTGCACCCAGTCCCACCGGGTTTTTGCACCTCGGAGGGGCGCGGACGGCACTCTTTAACTGGGCCTTTGCCCGAAAGATGGAGGGAACCTTTATCCTCCGCATTGAAGATACCGACGTGGTGCGCTCTACTGAAGAGTCGGTGGAGGTCATTTTGGAAAGCCTGGAATGGTTGGGCCTCCACTGGGATGAAGGTCCCCGGGTGGGTGGTCCTTGTGGCCCTTATTATCAGAGTGAACGGCTTTCCTTCTATCGGGAATACGCGGAGAAACTTTTCCAGGCTGGTTTGGCCTACCGGTGTTACTGTACTCCGGAAGAACTGGAAAAGCGCCGGGAGGAAACGGTGAAAAAGGGTCAGAGCTGGCGCTACGATCGGAAATGTTACCACCTCCTCGCGGCGGAGGAAGAGGAATTCCAGAAAGCGGGTCGTAAACCAGTTTTGCGCTTTTTCATCCCCGAGGGGGAGACCACCTTCCAGGACATGCTGCGAGGGGAAGTGGCTTTTCAGAATCGGGAACTGGATGACTTTGTGATCATGAAATCGGATGGAATGCCCACCTACAATTTTGCCTGTGTAGTGGACGACGCCTTAATGCGGATTACCCATGTGATCCGGGGTGATGACCACATCTCCAACACCCCCCGCCAGGTGCTTCTATATCGCGCCCTGGGATTTCCGGTGCCCGAATTTGCCCACATCCCCATGATTTTAGGTAAAGACCGCACCCGCCTTTCCAAACGCCACGGTTCCCCTTCGGTTACCTACTACCGGGATAAGGGGTATTTGCCGGAAGCCATGCTCAACTATCTGGCTCGCCTCTCCTGGGCCAGCGGTGAAGAGGAAAAGGAAATTTTCAGTCGGGAGGAAATCATTGAGCGTTTTTCTCTGTCTCAGGTCACCAAACACGCTGCGGTGTTTGACCTCGATAAACTCAACTGGATGAACGGGGTCTACATCCGGGAAAGCGAGAACCAGTACCTGGTTTCCATTTTGAAAGATATTCTGTTGCGGGAAGGGCGCTTCCGGGAGGGAGATTTCACCCCTGAGTTTCTCTCCTACCTTGAAGGGGTTATGGTCATCATGAAGGACCGCCTGAAATACCTGGGGCAGCTTCTGGAAGAGGCAGACTACTTTTTCCGGGAGGATTTTGCCTTTCACCCTGAAGCCTTCGAAAAAATCCTTCTGGCCGAAGGAGCCGACCGGATTTTGCGGGAATGCCTCAACACCCTGCGGGGACTTTCACCTTTCACCCTGGAAACCCTGGAGGATGCCATCCGTAAAAAGGCCGAAACCCTTGGTGTCAAGGCCGCTTCCCTCATCCATCCCTTACGGATTGCGGTCTCCGGGCAAAAGGTTGGTCCTGGCCTTTTTGAGCTTCTGGCCGTGCTTGGTAAAGACCGGGTGATTTCCCGCATTGAGCGGGCTCTGCGGGTTATCGAGGAACGGAAGCAATCGCGTTAACCAGAATAGCCCCAGAATGGAATCCTGGGGCTGCCGATTGCTCTTGGTTATTCATGACTGTCGACGAACTCCTTGAGGCATATCCCCGCTTGAGGCGAGAGGATATTTTGAGGGCCCTGGCGCATTCTGCTGAAATCCTGGCTGGAGAAAAACGCATTGTTCCCTGATTTTTTGGTTGATGAAAATGTTGACTTTCGCATTGTCCGGATTCTCAGAAATTCCGGATTTGAAGTTTTTTCGGTGATTGAATCGTGCCCCGGTAGTTCGGATTGGGAAATCCTCGATTTCGTCAGAAGACGGAGAGCCATTCTTTCAAGCAAAGATGTAAAAAAGTTTACCCATTTCGAGCCAAAAAGAGGAAGGTCAGAGGAGACCGGCCTTTTCCCTACAGGTTTTGCCCTTTTTGCCAGTGTTTCACGGATGTTCTTTCCCAAAGGGCGCAAAGGGTTTCGGTTCGGGAAGAATCCGAGAATTGGTGCGATGTGCTCGGTGTGGTATTGCCCCCTGCTGGAATTTTTTTAGCACCGTGGCATGGTATTCAGTTCACCCTGAGTATGCTTGGAGCTCAGGGGTCTTTGATTTTTATTGTTTCTATTGTCAGTGTTTTACTCCCTTCAAAAGCAGTGCTTCGATTTCTTCAGGGGGTAGGGGATGGTAATAGTAGAATCCCTGAACTTCGTAGCATCCCTGTTCCGTCACAAACTGAAGTTGCGTCTCCGTTTCCACCCCTTCGGCAATCACGGCAGCGTCGATGGACCGAGCCAGCTGGATGATGCTTTCGGCAATGGTGCGATCCCGGAGGTTGTACGGGGCGTTGTGGAAGAAACGCCGGTCCAGTTTGATGCGGTCAACGGGGAGCATTTTCAATCGGATAAGCGAGGAGTATCCCACCCCAAAGTCATCCAGGGCAATGCGTACCCCCAGGTTTTTCAGATTTTGCAGGAGAGCAATGGCTTCATCGGGATTGTGGAAAATGGCGCTTTCGGTGACCTCAAGCTCAAGGATTTCTGGAGGGAGAGCGGTTTCACTGAGCGTTCGGTGTACTTTTTGCACCAGTTGCGGGTCACGGAGCTGAACGGGAGAGAGGTTGACCCCTAAGCGAGGAATGGAAACACCCTTTTTCTGCCAAGAAGTGATCTGAGAACAAGCTTTTTTGAGTACCCATTCTCCAATGGGGATGATGAGCCCTTTTTGCTCGGCCAGGGGAATGAACGACCCTGGTAGGAGTAATCCGAGTTCGGGATGGTTCCAACGCAAAAGCGCTTCCAGTCCCACGATGCTGCCGGTTGTGACTTCTACTTGGGGCTGGTAATAGATCGTGAGTTCCTCCCGCTCTATTGCTTTGTAGAGGCCGCTGGTCAGGGTTTGTTTTTGCTGGACTTCGGCTTTCAAATGGGGAGAACAAAAAGCATAGCGGCCTTCACCGGTTGCTTTAGCCGCGTACATGGCTAAATCCGCAGCCTGGATGAGTTCTTCGGGGGATTCCCCATCGCCAGGATACAGGGCAATTCCGCAGCTTGCCGTAATCAGGAATTCCTGGTTTCCGATGAAAAAAGGTTTCTGAATTTCCTCTGTGATCCGCTCCACCATGGGTGGTATTTCATTGAACTGATTAAGGTTGTCGAACACAATCAGGAATTCATCGCCTCCAAAGCGGGCGATGGTGTCGTGTTCGCGTATGCAGCTAGAAAAACGCTGGGCAACCTGTTTGAGGAGCTGGTCACCGACTTCATGGCCTTCGGAGTCGTTAATCAGCTTGAAGGAATCAATGTCCAGGAAAGCTACCGCCACCAGTTTCCCGGTTCGTTTGGCCCGCTGCATGGCTTTCGTCAGGCGATCCAGGAAAAGCACTCGATTGGGAAGCTCGGTCAGGGAGTCATAGAGGGCCATGTGTTCAAGCCGCTTTTCGGCTTTCATTCTGGCCAGTGCTTCCACCAGTACATTTCCCAGAATCCTGAGCGACTCCTGTCCGTATTTTGACCATGCCACCTTATCTCGCGTACCCAGGACAAGAAGGCCACAGCGCACGTCTTTATTCTGAAGCGGAATAGCCACTATGGCGCGTAGCATTTCCCGGGCGAAAAGTTGACCCAGATGGCGTTCTTCGAGGGGAGAAAGGTGGGCACTATCCAGCCAAAGGGGTGTTCCATTTTCGGTTTGGGCCCTGAGAAAGGTCAGTTCGTCTGGTTCAACCCAAAGAGGGCCGTCTTCAAGATGGATCCTGCGGAGTACGCTTCCTTCTTCGCTTGATACCTCAAGAAAGCCCCAGGGCATGTTGAGCTGTGTCGCTATGATGCACAGGGCGCTCTGCAGGTTTTCCTTGACATTCTGGGGTTGAGGCCCGATGAATTGGGACGAGACACCGGCAATCAATTCCTGGATTTGCAGCTGCTTTCGGTTTTCTTCCAGACGTCTCAGGTACACCTGGCGGATGAAAAGGGTTGCCAGGATGGCTAAACCAGAGAGGACGGTGACCAGAATCTGGGTGAGCACGGCTTCAGGATGGTTTCCCTCGGATTGGAGGCTGGTCCAGGTATAGGTCTGGACCAGGAAGAGCACCGCCCCTCCCATGAATAAAGCCCAGCGATTGCCCGAAAGAATTGCGGGAAAGAGAAAGGGCAGGATAACCAGGGAAAGGAAAACGTCTACTCTTCCAAGGACGGTGGTGATTTCAAACCAGAGGAAAAAAGCTGAAAGAGCCAAAATAGCACCGGATATACTATCGCGGCTTTTCTCCGATATCTCCAGGGAAGTCAGGTAGCTCGTGCTCATTCCCAGAAACAGCATGAGCACTCCCCAGAGGACCCGGTTGGTTACGGCAGGCCGCTGGGCGAGCACCGCCAGAGTGGCGTAACCAAAGCCGGTGAGGATGTGTATTCCAGCCAGGAACTGGTAGAGGGAGGCTTTGTCAGCTTCACTCAAGATTTCTCCCTGGGTGACCTGTTGTCTCCAGCGCTTTTTCCTGAGGATCCAGAAATTCTGACTGTTTCGTATGGTTTGGGCAAATACCGTGAGAGGGAAGAGTGCCATGACTGGCGCCAGATTGGATAACTCAGGAAAACGCCGGGGCATCGAGAACCGGTCGAAAATCATACCCAGGGTCATGGCGCAAAGAAGAGAGAAGATAAAAAAGGTCGTACTCTTTTTCTCTTTTGAATGATTCAATTTCCATCCCATCCTAAAAATGAGGAAGCTGGAAATGCCCACCGAAGTGGTGCAGTACAGTTCAAAAAAACGATTCCAGAAATCCGCAACCGGGAGGACCACCCAGGTCGAGTGCATCAGTGCCAGATGCTGGACCCTTTGGGCAACTCCAGGAAGGATGGAAAAGGCGAAGAGACTCAAAGAGGCTGGAAAATAGGTGAGAACCAGAACCCACCACTTTCTGGAAAGGTGAGCCGAACTCAGGATGAGGGAAAGGTGGAGGAACACACTGTATATTGTGGTCCAGCCTGTGGCTGATATCCGCTGCCAGAAGAGCGCCTTTTCATAGGAGGGAGCAATTCGTACCAGAGCCAGTCCCAGCGACCATACCGCAAGGAGAACACATATGGTGTGAGCGAGATGGATTTCCACCCTTTTGTGGAAATGGCTGGAAAGGTACACCGCCACAGACAGAGCAGAGTAGAAAACGAACAGCATAACGACCGTGACCATGCTGGTTAAAAACATAGATTTGAAGTCCCCTTTATCGTGTTCCTCTCATTCGGTAGTGATGGCCTTCTTCTTCCGGATCCCCATATCATAGTATAATCGATTATGAGGTTCATGCACGAGGAAATTGGTGCGGTTCCTCTTTTTTGTTTGGAAAAAACCTGTGCTTCAAGAAGATGCTTCAAAGAGCTCTACTCATGCCTTGCACGCCATCGCTCTGGATGACGATCCCCGGATTTTTTGCGAACCCCAGAGTTATCCCTCCGTTTTTCCCTGGAAAAGGGAGTTGACGCTGTTGGGGTAGGGATAGGGAGGGGTGAGGTATGAGGGGAGAAACGGTGAGAATGAGGTAGAATAGAGGAAGTGGGGCATTCCTGACTTTCCTCAGGGCTCCTTTTTTCTGCTATAGTATAGGTGGGTGATGGAGGATGCGTGTTGCAGTGATTGATATTGAAACCTGTGGATTTATGGAAGAACTGGAGTACCCCGATTATCAGTACTTAAAAAATCGGGGACGGGAAAAGACCGACGAAGAGGTGGAGCGGGGGTTATCGTTCAATCCTTTTCTGGCCCATGTGATTGCTCTGGCCCTGGTGCATGTTGCGGATGACCACATTGAAGAGGGAGTGGTGTACTACCTCTCAAAGGAAGAGGATAAAGCATGGGTGGAGGAGAAAACCGTGGGAGGGGAAGAGATTGAAATTCACTACCATCCGGTGCCCTGTGTGAAGATTCCCAGGGATGTGGCGGATGGGGAGCGGATGATTTTAGAGGGTTTTAATCTGGAAATCCAGGAAAGCGAGCGGCTGGTGACCTATAATGGGCGGAGCTTTGACCTGCCGTTTCTGCGTTTGCGAAGCATGCTATATAACCTTCCGGTGCGTAAAGAACTGGAGCTCTCCCGTTACGGAAGGGGAGGAGATTTTCATCTTGATTTGGTGGAGTTCCTTTTTGCCAGAGAGGGGGAACGATTGAGTCTGGATTTCGTTGCCCGGCGGTTTGGGATTGAAATCGGTAAGGGCACCATGGATGGGTCAAAAGTGCACGAGGTGTTTTTACGTGGGGGATACCGGGAAATCGCCCGGTATAACTGTAACGACGCGCTCATGACTGCCCTTTTGTATTTGCGGCTTTTGCCCTATATAGGGGAGGAAGAGGTGAACCTTCCCAGCGAACGGCAGATTGACTACCTGGCGAAGCTCTTAAGCCGGCTGGAGGGGAGAGAAAAAGAGGCGGCCCGCCAGATTTTCGTTTGGTTTCAGGAAAGTGGAGTGCTCACCCGGGATGGGGCCAGCCGATTGATCGACTATTTAAAGTCCCTGCATGGGTGAAATGAATTCGGCAAAATCGACCTGAAGGAGGTTAAACCAGTGTCTGTTCCAGTGTACTTCTTGAGCTTGCGCGCTACGAGTGAAAACGATTCGGTTCTTTTGCGTTTAAAAAAGCTCACCCGGCATCTGGTGGAAGGAAAAGTGGCAAAAAACGACTTTGTGGCGGTGAAACTCCATTTTGGGGAACGGGGAAACCACGGATTCATCCGGCCGGTTTTCGTCCGCTCCATCGTGGAAGCCATCCGGGAAGCTGGGGCTAAACCCTTTTTGACCGATACCAACACCCTCTACACGGGTTTTCGCCATAACGCCGTGGACCATCTGGAGACGGCTCTTTTCCATGGGTTTGGGTATCCAGCGGTGCCAGCACCGCTTATCATTGCCGATGGCTTGCGGGGGAATGACGAGGTGGAGGTGAAAGTTGAGGGGAACCACTTTCAAACCGTGAAAATCGCCCGGGCTATCCATGAAGCCGATTTTTTGTTCGCGCTGACCCATGTCAAAGGACACATGGAAACAGGTTTGGGAGGAGCCATCAAGAACCTCGGTATGGGCTGTGCCTCCCGGGCTGGAAAACAGATGCAGCACGGAGAAACTTTTTTCCCTCAACCTCAGGAAGAGAAATGCATTGGTTGCCAGCGCTGTATTCGGCACTGTCCTACGCAGGCCCTCTTTTTAAATGAGCGAAAAAAGGCTGGACTCAAGAGGGAGCTGTGCATTGGCTGTGCGGAGTGTTTACTCTACTGCCCCACTGAAGCGATTGAGCCATCCTGGTCCTCTTCGAGTGCCCTGCTTCAGGAACGGATGGTGGAATATGCCTTAGGGGTTTTGCAAGGAAAGAAGGGAAAGTGTGCCTTCATCAACTTCATCACCGACGTGAGTCCCGACTGCGACTGTGCTCCCTGGCACGATGCCTCCCTCATTCCCGATGTGGGCATCCTGGGGAGTCACGACCTTTTGGCCATTGACCAGGCTTCTGCGGACTTCATCCAAGCTTCCCAGGGTTTACCGGGAACTGAGCTGAAAAACGCGCTCGGTCCGGGAACCGATAAACTTCTCGATGTCCATCCAGAAGCGTTATGGCAAACGCAACTGGACTATGCGGAAAAACTGGGTTTGGGAAAAAGAACCTACGAACTGCAACACGTTTAAGATTAGGTTTCGCCGATGCGCATCTCCAAAAGACGCAGTCGCAAAAGGGTAGGGGGACTTGTAGACGGAATACTGGTGGGTGTGCTCTCTGGTGGGGCGGTGGTTTGCTATCGACTTGGTCTTGAGATGGTGGCCCGGTGGACGGGGTTATTCCGGCTCTCTGCCTCTTCGAACCGGTTCCTTTTATTTCTGTTCTTTTGTTTTCTCTTTCTTGGTGGATGGGCAGTTGGTATCATGGTCCGGTGGGAACCGCTGACTGCGGGGAGTGGCATTCCCCATGTGAAAGGGGTTTTGCAGGGTGCCCTTCCCTCGGTATGGTGGCGAATTCTCCTCGTCAAATTTGCGGGAGGGCTGCTGGGAATAGGGGCCGGTTTGTCTTTGGGCCGGGAAGGACCTTCGGTACAAATTGGGGCTATGGTTGGGCAGGGGTGGGGAACGTACCGCCGTGATCGAAATAGAATCCCTCTTTTTGTCACTGCTGGAGCTAGTGCCGGGATTGCGGCTTCCTTTGGCGCCCCCCTAAGCGGAGTGGTGTTTGCCCTGGAAGAATTGCACCGGGGGTTTTCGTCCCTCGTTCTGGTTGCCTCCATGACTGCATCGCTCACCGCAGATGTCCTGTCCCGGAGTGTCTTCGGGATGGAGCCTATTCTCGATTTTCACCTCGAACATCCCTTTCCGCTGCATCAGTATGGTTTGATTCTCCTTTTGGCGCTTCTTTTGGGCGTTCTGGGTGTGGTGTTCAACCGGGTGCTCCTTGAAACCCAGGACTTCTTTCTGAGCTTGCGGTGGGTGTCCCCATCTTTTCAGCCGGTTCCGATTTTTATTTTGGCGGGAGTTTTGGGGTTTGTTTTCCCCCAGGTTTTAGGTGGTGGACACCACCTCATCGCTTCGTTGCCTCAAGACCCATATCCGTGGTCAGCCCTTTTGCTGCTTGTGCTCGTCAAGTTCTGGTTCACCATGGGAAGCTATGCTTCTTCTACGCCAGGGGGAATTTTCTTCCCCCTCCTTACCATCGGAGCGCTTCTGGGAGGACTCTGGGGAAAGCTATTCACCGGAGTTATGTCCCTGGACTTCGTGGCTCTGGGTATGGCCGGGTACTTTTCGGCCATTACCAGAGCACCCCTCACCGGTATCCTTTTAATCCTTGAACTCACCGGTTCCTGGTCTCACCTTCCGGTCATAGCACTCACCTGTCTTCTTGCCTATGTGGTCGCTGACCTTCTGGGAGGAAAACTAATTTATGATGTTCTCCTGAAGCGCCTCGAGGCGCGTTACTCTCCCGGTGAAGGTCTGCAATTCGAGCAATCGCCCCGTGCTGCGGAGTGAAGGTGGAGTTTGGGGTATTCATGAACCCTTTCTGTGGTCAGGACCAGAAAGAGGAGAGGGTGGCGATCTTCCTCCATTTGTCGCTGCCAGATTTCAACTCGAAAGCGGTGTTGATGACCCATGGACATAGAGGATCAACCTTCATGGTGGCCCAACGGGGAATTGAACCCCGGCTTGCGGATTGAGAGCCCGCCGAACTAACCACTATTCGATTGGGCCACAACATCATTATAGGATTGTGGGTTTTTTCTGTCAATAGAATGGGTATCCCTGGATGAAGTGGTTGACAGCGGGGAAAAACTGGTATAATAAGAGCCAAATCGAGAATAGGCGACCGTGGATAGGGGGTAGAGGGTGTGGAGTCGTTTGGAGGAAGCCTTCTGGCCCTGGCTTCATTTGCTTCTTTCAGTGTGGCCTATTTTCTGGCTGTGTACCTCGTAAGTCACTTTCGGAGAGACCCAGAGCTCTACTTTGCCCATGGGATGTTCATGTGCTTTGCTCTGTGGGCATTTGGTTTTGCCATGGTGCAGGTGGCTTCAAGCTATGAGCGGGCGTTTTTTTGGGTTCGAGTTGCCGCCGTGGGACGGACGATAGGGTGTAGCCTTTTCCTCCACTGGGTGCTTACGGTCAGTCAGAGTCGATGGCTTAAGAACAGGTGGTTTCCGGTGTGGTTGTACCTTCCGGCCGGGGTCAACATCCTTGTTTTTGGGTTTTGGTCAGGAGTTTCGGAGGCGCTGTACCGATTTGAGAAGACACCGTTTGGTTGGGTGGCTTTACCGGCCCCACACTTCTGGAACGATTTTTACAGTGGATATGTGGCGGTTTATATTCTCCTTGGGGTGATGCTCCTCTTTGGGTGGGGAAAGAGGGCGAAGGAAGCTCGCATCAGGCGACAGGCTTACGCCATAGCCAGTGCCATTTTGGTGGTGTTTATCGTGGCCTGGACGATGGATCGAATCGTGGCGGTATTTTTTCGGGTCCATTACCCTCCGGTTGCACCGATACTCATCCTTTTCCCCTTCATCGTGATTTACGTCACCATGTTTCGCCGGCAGGTCTTTTTTTCACTTCCCACGCGTTCTGAAGGAGCCCAGAAGGGGGAGATCCTGGACCGACTGGAGAAGATTCGCCTTTACTCCTTCCTTTCCTTGGTGTATGTTCTCGATGGGGTGGCCTACGTCCTGTACACCCACTTGGTGCTTCGGTATCCTTTAGAGACGGCTTTTCCCTGGGGAGCGTTATTTATCCTTCTGGGGATGGCTGTCCACTATTTGGGGACGCTCAATGTAGAAGAAACGGTGCGAGACCTCCTCTATGTGGGACTCGTTTCTTTTATTGCTCTTCTTCTTGCTCCCCGGGTACACTTCCTGGGTGAAGTCCTGTACGCTTCCTTTTTCTTCACCGCGGTGGTGGTGGCAGTTCTTCTCAGTAACCCCTTCCTCTTTGTGTTGCAAGGGGCCCTCATGGGGGGAATCCTCCTCTTTTTGTGGCGGTGGAGTTTGCCGTTTCTGCCTGCGGATGGATTAGTGAACTTCCAGACTCTCCTTTTTTCGTTTCTCCTTTTCTTTGTCCTCTCCTTGTATGTCCACCGGGTGTACCGACGGCGTCTCAGGCAGAGCCAGATTCAGCTCGAACGAGAACAGGTGGTGGGAACGTTGTCGACCTTGCTTGCCGACTTGAATTACGCCGATTTTGAACAGGGATTCCCCAGAGTTCTTCAGGCAATGGGTTACTCCGGTTGTTTCCATCGTAGCTCGTTTTTCCTCTTTTCTCCGGTGGGGAAAGAATTGATGGAAGTGTCGAGGTGGTGTTACGGGGAGGGGTGTCCTAAAGGATTCCCAGATTTTTCGGGCTTTGCCCTGCTTTTAGAGAAAGGAAAAGGTGGGGAGGGATTCACCGTGGATTTTTCAGGAACACCCCTTGAGCGGGAGTTTCTGTCTCAGGTAGGTGTGGAAACGGTCTTCCTTCAACCGGTGAAAAGAGGCGGGGAAATTCTGGGGTTTTTGGGGTGTGGGATCAAAAATGGGAGCAGTCGGGAGTCATCGTGTCCGGACCTGATTCGGGTCCTTTCTCACCGGATGACGGATGCCTTCATGCGGATCATTCAGGAAAAGCACCTCCACCATGCTATCCTGTACGATTCCCTCACCGGGCTTCCCAACCGGATTCTTTTCGGGGAACACCTGGAAAAAGCAATCCAGCTGGCCCGGCGAACCGGGAAGGTGTTGGGGATCCTCCTTTTGGACCTTGACGATTTTAAAACCATCAATAACTCCGAAGGACACGAAGTGGGCGACCGATTATTACAGCATTTGGCCCATCGCCTGATGCGGTGTGTACGGGAGCAGGACACCGTAGCCCGTTTTGGAGGTGATGAATTCCTGGTGCTCTTTCCCCAGCTTGACTATTTGGAAGAGGTGTTACCTGTGGTGGAACGAATTCTGGCATCGTTTCGACAACCCTTTGTTCTTGAAGACCAGGAGTTCTTTCTCACCGCCAGTATCGGGATTGCCCAGTACCCTAAGGACGGGGAAACACCCCAAGACCTCATCAAAAACGCAGATCTTGCCATGTACGTGGCGAAGGGTCAGCGGGGAAACGGGTATGCCTTTTGTTCATTGGAAATCAGAGAACAGGCTCTTGCCCAGAAAAATTTGATTATTGGGCTTTACCGGGCTCTGGAACGAAAGGAATTCCTCCTCTACTATCAACCTCAGGTGAACGCTCGAAGGGGGAACATCGTGGGGGTGGAAGCACTTTTGCGCTGGAATCATCCCCAGATGGGAATCGTATTGCCAAGAACTTTTGTTCCCCTGGCTGAACAAACTGGCCTCATGGTACCCATCGGGGAGTGGGTATTGCAGGTTTCCTGCGCACAGGTGGTACGCTGGCAGAAGGAAAGCGCTTTCCCGTTACGTCTTTCGGTGAATCTCTCCACCACCCAGCTGCGGGATGCGGAACTGGTCAGGAAGGTGGAACGAATTTTGACTGAAACTGACTTTGACCCCCGGTATCTTGACCTTGAAATTACGGAGACCATGTTCCTTCATGATCCAGAACATACGAGCCAAATTTTGCACGCTCTGCGACGCCTGGGAGTCGGTGTTACGCTGGACGATTTTGGAGTGGAGTATTCGTGGTTCACCCGCCTGAAAACCCTTCCAGTAGACCGGATTAAGATTGACCGCTCTTTTCTCAAAGATTTCCCGGATAACCCCAACCACCAGGAACTTGTGAGAGGAATCATTCGCATGGCCCGTTCCCTGAATATCCAGGTTATCGCCGAAGGGGTGGAAACCGAGGAACAGGTTGTGTTTTTGCTCAAGGAGGGTTGTGAAACGGTGCAGGGATTTTACTACTACCAGCCACTTCCCCCGAAGGAACTGGAGAGGATTCTGGTTTCTCCCTGGAAGCTGTGAGCAGGTGGTGGCGTTTGTCCGTGGAAGGTTTTTGGAGCTCTTTTAGACCGAGTGTGGAACAAAAAGAGGGGATGGTCACCAAAAGGACAGTTTGCAGGAAAAGCAGGCTTGGAGGAGCAATCGACAAAGAGGCCAGTGAGCGTCCTTAAAAAGGAGGGTTTGATGCTTTTTTCCGGTATTTTTCCCGGTACATCTCTTGGTCGGCTTCATGGAGTAACGCCCGGACTTCTCGCGCCTGGGATGGAGGAACAATCACCCAGCCAGCGCTAAAATCAAGACTGTAGGGATACTGATTGCTGGCGTTCCAGTTGGTCACCAGCGCCCGCAGGCGGGAGAGCATTTTCTCCATTTTGGTTTCGTCGATATCAAGGACGAATACCGCGAACTCGTCTCCCCCAATCCGGGCCAGAATATCCGACTTCCGGAACGCTTCCTGGAGCATGCGTCCAAATTCAGACAACACCAGGTCTCCTATGGCGTGTCCAAAGGAGTCATTAATCCACTTGAAGTCATCAAGGTCCATCATGAAAATCCCCACCCTCTTGCCACTGCGCCGGGCTACCAGGAGTTGGTGCTCAGCCAGGGCAAAGAAGCCTCTTCGATTATAAAGGCCGGTGAGTTCGTCACTGAGGGAGAGGTGTTCCAGTTCCTGCATCCGCTGAACGTTTTCTTCGGCTTTCTGCGCTTCACGGAGGATTTCTTCCACCCTCCGGGCAAAGATGGTATATAGGCGTTCTTCACGGGGGGAAAGTTCCCAGGGAGCCTCCAAAAAAAGGAGTGCTCCCTCTCTGAAATGAAAAACGAAATGGCGGGAGTCTTTTTTCCAGATTTCCCTTTCTAAATCTTCGCTATTGGGAAATCCCCAGGAAGCCAGAAGCTCCGGTTGGCCATTGACCATCTGGCGTAAACCCATTCGCTGTACTCCTAAAAGACGCACTGCCCGTTCCACCAGTTCCACAAAGAATTCTCTCGGTGAGCTGGAAAGGGAAAGGGCTGAAATCTCGTGGAGGATGGCCAGTTCTGCTTCAATTGGACATAAACGGGGCTGGATGAGGTCGCCAGTCTTCTGGATTCCTTTCCCTCCGACGGCCACCACCACGCTTTTATTTAAAAATACCGGCGCCCGTCCATAGGAATGGATTTCACCGTAACTCAAAAATCCGCACAGGGGGGTATCGCCGAGTTTCTCCTTCACCAGAGCCAGTTCCCGGGGAAAGTCATGCGCTAAAAAAAGTGGACGGCTCACGCAGTCGAAAAGCAGGGCGAAGACCGGTTCCCTGATTTCGGAGATGGCTTTTTGAGCGACCTGTTCGGCCGCAGCCAGAATCTTTTCTTTCTCCCCCTGCATGATGTACCCCACTGCTCCCTGGGGAATGCGGCTACCGACAAACTTCATCCCTCCCTCAGGGGTCAACGCAACCGGATCTCGGATGAGGAATTTTCCACACACATTGGGAAATCCCAGGGGGTACATAGCTCCCATTCGGGGGAAATCCTCCCGGGTAAAATCCCTGATTCTTTTTTGGTACGCTTCCAGAGGTAAAATCCCGTCGATTTCCATCACTTCCTGCCCCTTGGTTTTGGTAACCAAAAGAAGTTCCCGGGTGGGAATCCACCCATGGTTGGCTGCAGAATGGATGTCGATGCCCTGCAAAACCGCCAGACTCACCAGACCTCCATTCCCCTTCTTTTCAGTCCACGGCCGGGAGTTGGTTCCTCCTCCCAGATAGACAAACCGAGGTCCCAGGAGGGCATACATTCCCTGCAGAAGAAGCGGTACTTCCAGATCGGGGTTAACCAGAATCCAAAGGGTTCCTGCGGTGAATCCCGCCTCCAGAACCCGTTTCCCCAGGTCTTTTCCCATGAGGTATGGGTCCCTTAACTCTTTCGGGGAAGTCAAGGTGTCCACGGCAAAATCATCCCCACTCAGGGTGAGGACCACGACTCCCTGGTGAAAACACTCACCTTCGGCAATAACTCCCTCACTCAAACACCCCAAAACCTTCGCCTGAGGGGTGAGTTCCCGCAGAGCTTCCTGGATTATGGAGGGGTTGTACTCCCGTGTACCGAAGAGGAACACCATCCGGGGTTCGCCACTCATTTTGGTAGCCTGGAATAACGCTTCGCTCAAAGCCTGGGCTTCATCGGACTGGATGTTCCATCCCAAACCGGCTTTCATTGCTTTCTGATCGCCATACCCCATGGTTTTTTCTGGAAAAACTCTTTTTCACCGTTTTTTGGCCTCTTTTCATCTAAGCATTCGTTGTATCATTCCGGCGCCATCCGCTTCAACAGGTTCTCCAGGGTCTTTTTCTGTATTCTCTGGAATGCCACCCGGGTTTTTTCCTCTGCTTCCTGGT